>NZ_JBHXAY010000126.1:0-18789 GCF_042728775.1 Nocardia sp. NPDC060259 | reverse complement strand
GGTCCGCACCGAATCCGGTGCGGACCGATCGTTTTCCGCACCCTCGCCATCCGCGCGTCCGGCTCAGGTGAGATTCCGCGCAATCGCGGCGGACTTTCCGGTTTTCCTTGTCGATCACAGATGGATAGGCACCGTGCAGTCCTCGAAGTCCGGGTGCTCCAGCTGGTACACCAGATCCGGATTGGCATCGCGCACCGTCCGGGCGATCTCGACGAACGATCGCACCAGCGTGGTGCGGTGATCGGAACGCCAGCCCACGGCGACCTCGTTGGGTTCGGCGTCGACGACCGGGATCAGCCTCACCCGGGGGAAGGAGATCCAGCGGGCGCAGGCGGCCGTGATCACCAAGCCGACGCCGGTCGAGACCTTGTGCAATTCCTCGAGCACGGTGCTGGACCGGGAGACGATGTCGGCCGGTTGCCCGCCGCGATGAACATCCAACTCCCAGAAGGTGTTCCACACCGGATCCGTGCAGGCTGCGCCGAGCAGGCGTTCATGCGCCACGTCGGCGGCCAGCACGTCCGCGCGGTTCGCCAGCGGGTGGTCGATCGGCACCATCACCGCCAGCGGTTCGGCGAAGAGCCGCTCGAATTCGAGGCCCTCGTGGACAAAGGGATGCCGCACGATCGCCACGTCCACCGAGCCGGCCCGCAAGCCCGCGGAGGGGTCGTCGTAGCCGAACTGCCGCAGTTCCAGGCTGACCTCGGGATGGCATTCGCGGAAGGCGGTCAGGAGCGGTTCGGTCAGGGTGAGCGCCGCGCCCTCCATACACCCCAGCACCAACCGGTCCCGTTCACTGCGATGGACCACACGCGCCCGTTCGGCGGCGGCGTCGAGCCGGGTCAGCCCGTAGCGCACCTCCTTGAAGAACGCGGCGCCCGCGGCGGTGAGTTCGACGTTGCGGGTGTTCCGCGAGAACAGCACCACACCGAGGGTTTGCTCCAGCTGTTTTATCTGTGCGCTCAACCCCTGCTGCGCCACGTGCAACCGGTGCGCGGCGCGAGTGAAGCTCAGCTCCTCGGCCACTGCTACGAAGTAGCGCAGTTGTCGTGTGTGCATATCCATGGTGGCCCAGTGTAGGGCGGTGGGGTCCTAACTGAAATGTTCGAGTTTCTTTTTGTGCCGGCGAAGGCTTGCAGGCCTCCTGCCCGTGTGGGTTGCTTTGCGCGCGCGCCGGTTGTGGCAGGGTGGAACCGTGAACCGATTGGCCGGTGCAACCTCGCCCTATCTGCGTCAACATGCCGACAACCCCGTCCATTGGCAGGAGTGGGGTGCCGAGGCGCTGGCCGAGGCGGCGGAGCGGGATGTGCCGATCCTGCTCTCGATCGGGTACGCCTCGTGTCACTGGTGCCATGTGATGGCGCACGAGTCGTTCGAGGACGCGGCGACGGCCGAGCTGATGAACGCGGGGTTCGTCTGCGTGAAGGTCGACCGGGAGGAGCGGCCCGATCTGGACGCGGTGTACATGAACGCCACCGTCGCCATGACCGGGCAGGGCGGGTGGCCGATGACGTGCTTCCTCACCCCCGACGGGGCGCCGTTCTACTGCGGCACCTACTACCCGAAGCAGCCGCGCGGCGGGATGCCGTCGTTCACCCAGCTGCTCAGCGCGATCACCGACACCTGGCGCAACCGGCGGGCGGACGTGGACCAGGCGGCCGAGCAGGTCACCGAGGCGCTGCGGGCGCAGGCGACCGGGTTGCCCGATGCCGAATTCGCCGTCGTCGGTGATCTTCTCGACACCGCGGTGCGCGCGATCGCCGCGGACGAGGACCGCGAGCACGGTGGTTTCGGCGGTGCGCCGAAGTTCCCGCCGTCGGCGACGCTGGAAGGTCTGCTGCGGCACTGGGAACGCACCGGTGATCAGTCGGTGTTCGACCTGGTGGAGCGCACGGCCGAGGCGATGGCCCGCGGCGGCATCTACGACCAGCTGCGCGGTGGCTTCTCCCGGTACTCCGTCGACGCGGGCTGGCTGATCCCGCACTTCGAGAAGATGCTCTACGACAACGCCCTGCTGCTGCGCGCGTACGCTCATCTCGCCCGCCGCTCACCCGCGACGCCCCTGGAATCGTTGCCGCACCGCGTGACTCGCGAGACCGTCGAATTCCTGCTCGCCGACCTCGGCACGGCGGACGGCGCGTTCGCCTCCGCGCTCGACGCCGATACCCAGCTCGAGCCGGGTGGTCCCGGTGTCGAGGGGGCCACCTATGTGTGGACGCCGTCGGAGCTGATCGGCGACCTCGGACCGCTCGACGGTGTCTGGGCGGCAGAGGCTTTCGGCGTCACCACGGGCGGCAACTTCGAACAGGGCACTTCGGTGCTCACCCGCCGCAGCGACCCCGTCGACGCCGAGCAGTCGACCCGCTTCGACCGGCTGCGCGCGCGGATGCTCGAGCTCCGCGCGCAGCGGCCGCAGCCCGCCCGCGACGACAAGGTCGTCACCGCGTGGAACGGCATGGCGATCACCGCGCTCGCCGAAGCCGGTGCGGCACTGGAGGAACCGTCCTGGGTGGCGGCCGCGGTGCGCTCCGCCCGGTTCCTGCTCGATGTCCACCTGGTCGACGGCAGGCTGCGCCGCGCCTCGCTCGACGGTGTCGTCGGCACGCCGCCCGGTGTCCTCGAGGACTACGCCTGGCTCACCACCGGCCTGCTCGCCCTCTATCAGGCGACCGGCGAAGCCGACTGGCTCGCGGCCGCGCAGGTGTTGCTGGACAGCGCGATCGAGCATTTCGCCGACCCCGAACGCCCCGGTAGCTGGTTCGACACCGCCGACGACGCGGAAACCCTGGTGGCCCGCCCCCGCGACCCGGTCGACGGCGCCACCCCGTCCGGCACCTCGGCCCTCGCCGAAGCGCTGCTGACCGCCGCCGCCGTCGCCGACCCCGAACGCGCCGTCCGCTACCGCGAACTCGCCGACCACACCCTCGGCCGCGGCGCGGTCCTGCTGGCCCGAGCCCCCCGCTCGGCGGGTCACTGGCTGGCGGTCGCCGAGGCCTCGGTCCGCGGACCCATCCAGGTGGCGATCACCGCCACCGAGAAGTCCTCCGCCGCCACCGAACTCCTCGCCGCCGCCCGCACCTGGTCACCCGGCGGCTCGATCGTCCTGGCCGGTCCGCCCGACACCGCACCGCTGCTGGCCGATCGCCCGCTGGTCAACGGTGGCCCCGCCGCCTACGTCTGCCGCGGCTCGGTCTGCGACCTACCGGTCACCGACCCCACGGCATTGACCGAAGCGCTGCGCGCCTAGGGCCTGTCCACGATCCCGTCGACCGCGGCGCTGGACGTTCACTGTGCCGCCGATCGGTCGCGATCGGGACCATCGGGGCGGCTGGTGAATTGGGTCAGCGCTGACTTCGAGGCAGCAGCTCAGCGTCCAGGCGAGACGTCGGTCCAGGTTCGAGTGCGCCCGGGGATCCCGCGTAGCCGGAGGTCCTTGTACCGCTTCCAGTGCGCGCGCTCGTGGGGAGTGGCGGCTTGCAGGACCGGATCGCTGACCAGGACTCGCTGGGGCGCTTCCTTGGCCATGGCGGTGAGCCGGGCCGCCTCGTTCACCGCGTCGCCGATGACGGTGAATTCGAGGCGGGTGTCGGCGCCGACGTCGCCCGCGAAGACCTGGCCGCGGGCCACGCCGATGCCGACGTCGAGTTCGCCGGTGGCGACCACTTCGTCGCGGATGCGGCGGGCGGCGCGCAGGGCGGGGGTGGCGTTGTCGTGTAGGGCCGACGGTGCGCCGAAGATGCACAGCGCGGCGTCGCCGGCGAACTTGTTGACCAGGCCGCCGTTGTCCTCGGTGGCGGCGACCACGGTCGCGAGCAGCCGGTTGAGCTTGTGCACGAACTGTTCCGGCGCCATCTCGGCCGACAGCTGCACCGACCCGGTCACGTCGACGAACAGCGCCGACACGATCCGCACGTCACCGGTCAGGTCGGTGCTGCCCGACAGCGCGCGTTCGGCGACCGTCGAGCCGACATGCCTGCCGAACACGTCCTCGGTGTGCAACTGGTCCTGCAGGGTCGCGGCCAGTTCGTTGACGGAGTGTTCGAGCCGCCCGATCTCGCTGGCGCTGCCGACGGGCACCCGCACGTCGAGTTCGCCGCGGGTGATCCGGTCCAGCGCCAGGTACATCGTGCGCATCGGGGTGGCGACCGAGCGCGCGAGCAGCGCGGTGGCGAGCGCGCCGACGGCCAGGGCGACGAGGGTGAAGATCCAGGCGGCCCGCACCCGGTCCTCGGCCGGGGTGGCCGGGTCGCTGAGCACGACGATGATGATCAGCCCCGGCAGCGCGCTCGACACCGCCCAGGTGACGAGCACGCGCACGAGCACGGTGGAACTCGGATGCACGGTGGGCCCGAGCACCGCCGCGATGATCGGAACGGCGGGACGGATCAGCCGGTCGAGGATCAGGTAGGTCGCGCCCGCCGATTCCAGCGCACCGAGCGCGAATCCGGCGATCACCACCGCGTCGTTGTCGTAGTCGGTGAACCGGTCGACCAGCCAGACCGTCAACGCGATGCCGGGTATCCACAGCACGATCGCGCGCACCGTGATCGCCGCGGGCAGCGCGATCAGGCGGCGCGCTTCCTCCGGTGTCGGTTTGCGTCCGTCATCGAGCCAGCGCAGGTATCGGCGCCGGTCATAGATGGCCAGTCCGATGCCGATGCCTACGGCGAACGCCGGGTAGATGGCGAGCAGCCAGGCCGCTTCCCGCCAGTTCGGCCCGACCCGGGCGAACACGCCGTCCGCCCAGGCGATGAGGAAGATGGCGCCGAGACCGACCAGGTTGGCGGTGATGACCACCAGTCCCAGCCCCCAGTAGCTGCGCAGCGCCCAGCGGACCAGTCGATTCATCGCGCGCGCCAGAACCCGGAGCGCCGAAACACCCGGGTATCACGAGCTGCGCTGACGGGTGACACGAATATCGAGCATAGAAGGCAGGGCCGCGCCGATCGCGCGCACGCGCCGTTCAGCCGAGCAGCACCAGCCAGATAGCGATGTAGTGGAACCCCGCCGCGACCACCGTCGCCGCGTGGAAGAACTCGTGATGCCCGAAGTGCTCGGGCCAGGGATTCGGCCATTTCGTCGCGTAGAGGATCGCCCCCGCGCTGTAGATCACGCCGCCGATGGCGAGCAGCACCAGCGGCAGCACTCCCACGTTGTGCAGCAGTTCCGGCGCGACCGGCACGATCGCCCAGCCGAGCAGCAGATACAGCGGGACCCCCACCCACCGCGGCGCGGTCGGCCACAGCATCTTCAACGCCACCCCGGCCAGCGCCCCCACCCACACCACGATGAGCAGCACCCGCCCGGTCGAGCCAGGCAGTCCGAGCAACGCGAACGGCGTGTAACTCCCCGCGATGAACAGAAAGATCATCGAATGATCCGCCCGTTTCATCCGCACCCTGGCCCGCACGCTCTGCCAGGTCACCCGGTGATACACCGCACTGATCCCGAACAGCGCGCACACCGCCACCCCATAGACAAGCGTCGACCACCCGGCCGTAGCCGACTCCCGGAACCCGAACACGACGAGCACCGCCACCGCAACAACGGCAAACCCCACCGCCCACGTATGAATCCACCCCCGAAACCGCGGCTTCCCCACAAGCCCCGGCTCCCCGACCCCCACGGCAACAGCCTCCACGAAACCTCCCATGCCGAAAACCTACGGTACCGTAAGTTACCGTCAACGCTACGTCAGCACCACCCCCCACCACCACAAACGTGCCCACAACCACACCACCGATCACCCAACAGCCAACCCACTGATCTCGCAAGCACATGGGTAACTCCCCAACCATCTCCAACCCACCCCGCCGGTAACCGCAAGCCCGATGCACGACCTTCTCCCCACCTACTACCGGCCAAAGTCCCGGGGAGGCGGGGGAGCGTAGGGTGCGGGGGTGGAGTTTCTCGGGCGGGTGCGTGGTCTGCCGTACCGCATCTACGAAGCCAGACTGTCCAAGCAGCTGGCCGACAAGCAGCATCCTCGCCATGTCGCTGTGATGTGCGACGGCAATCGCCGCTGGGCGCGCGAGAACGGTTTCACCGATGTCAGCCACGGTCATCGGGTCGGCGCGCTGAAGATCGCCGAGCTGGTCGGCTGGTGCGCCGACGAAGGCATCGAGATGGTCACCGTCTATCTGTTGTCGACGGAGAATTTGCGCCGCGATCCGGAAGAGCTGGAGACGCTGTTCGAGGTCATCACCGATGTGGTGGAGGAACTGTCGGCGCCGGAGCAGAACTGGAGCGTGCGGATCGTCGGCTCGCTGGCGGGTTTCCCCGAGCTGATCGCGAAGCGGCTGCGGGTCGCCGCGGAGCGTACGAGCGGGCGCGACGGCGTGCATGTGAATGTCGCGGTGGGCTACGGCGGGCGTCAGGAGATCGCCGACGCGGTCCGTTCGCTGGTGCGTCAGGAGATCGCCGGGGGCGAGTCGGGCGAGGATCTGGTGCAGTCGATCACTGTCGACGCGATCGGCCAGCACCTCTACACCTCGGGTCAGCCCGATCCGGATCTGGTCATCAGAACCTCTGGTGAGCAGCGTCTTTCGGGTTTCCTGCTGTGGCAGAGCGCCTATTCGGAGATCTGGTTCACCGAGGCGTACTGGCCGGAGTTCCGGCGGGTCGACTTCTTGCGCGCACTACGGGATTACGCCGCGCGGCACCGCCGTTTCGGCGTTTGATGTCACCGGGTCGCCCGCTCCATCGCCGGGGTGATCCGGAAGCCGGAGGTCGCGGCGGTCCGCAATATCGATGTGGCGACCAGGCTCGACGCGGCGTGGAAGTTGTAGGAGAGTCGCCCTGATCCCGGCCGAGCGCGGGCTAGGCTGCTGCGCGAGACGAGGCCCGACGACACGTGCAGGGGTGTGCTGTGGGAGTTGCGAGGAAGCCAGGACCGAGCCGGACCGCGGCGATCGGTGTGGTGTCGAGTGTCGTCGCGCTGCTCGCGGGGTGCGGTGCCGACGAGACGGCGCTGCCGCAGGCCACGCCGACAGAACAGCAGGATGCCGCGGGTTCGGTGTTCGCGTACCGGACCGCCGATGAACTGGCGGTCGTGCGTGGCGCCGGGACGGTGCGCGCGCCGGGCAGTTTCGGCTACTCCTCGGCCGCGGTCGGTTTCACCAGGGACGGGCAGTTCGCGTTCTCGGTGGAGACGAGCTCGAAGACGCTGGTGGCGTTGAGCGTGCGCGACGGTTCGGTATCGCGGACCGAGTGCGACTGCACCGACGCGGTGGCCGTGCGTGGCGCGGTGGTGGCCTGGTGGCGGGAACCCGGCCAGATCATGACCTTGGATCTGTCGGGCACCGCACCCGCCGCGCCCGAAAAGGATGTGGTGCTGCCGGATTCGCCGAGCCCGCTGTCCGGTGGCAGCTGGGACGGCGCCAGGCTGGTCGCGGCGACCGACGACTATGTGCTGCTGGCCAGGGTCGAGTCGCGCGGACTGTGGTGGGAGAAGAACCACCTCTACGCGATCGGCGCCGACGCCATCCTCCCGCTGGGCCGGGTACCCGGCATCGACGCCCACCTCTCGGCCGCCGCCGGACCCGACGGTCACACCTTCGTCCTCGCCGGCGCGACCGCCCGCAGCGCAACGTGCGGCACCGGTCACGTCGCGACCATCGACGCCGACACCAATGCCGTCCAGGAACTGCCCGCGCTGCCCGGCGAGTGTTCGGCGGCCTACAGCCCGCGCTGGGGCGGCGACGGCACGATCACCGTGGCCACCCGGAAATGGGCCGACATGGCGGGCGCGCCCAGCGCGGTCGACCGGCTGCAATCGGCGGCGCAGGGCTGGGCGCCGGTCGGCGAGAACCCGGTGGTCGACATGCTGCCGCGCGCGCGGGAGTCCGTCGTCCAGGTGGTCGCCGGTGATCCGAGCGACATGCGCGACACGCCGCACGGAGTGCTGGTCGTGGAGAAGGGCGGCGCGCGAACGGAACTCGCGCAACAGGTCGTCTCGCTGGGCGCGCCTGCGGCCACGAACGGGTAGAACGGTTCGGCCGCTGCCTTGCGCCCTGCGGGTGGAAGGTCGGCTCCGCCCACAAAAAATCGACTCCGGCGCGAGGTAGCCGTCGTCGGCGATCGAACCGATGCGGTGCGCGCTCCGTATACCTCGGCGCCGGGAAGGTTCCCGGTCGATCGGCGCAGCGCACGGGCGGCGCCGATGGGGGAGCGCCGGAGGTAACGATGCGAAACAACGGGATGCGGATGGTGGTCACGGCCGCGATCGGGTTACTCGGGGCGGGCTGCGGCACCGCGCTGCCGCAGGGTCCGCAGATCGTGACGGCGGCGCCGTTGTCGACCCAGATGTACGCGGTGCGCACGACGACTGGGATGGGTGTGGCCGACGCGTCCGGTATGCGCGGCGACCGGTTCGGCGACTACCGGGAAATCGGCTTCAGCCAAGATAATTCACTCGCGTACGCGATCGACGGCGACGGCGTGGTGACGGCGATGGAGACCGCTGAGCTGCTGGTGTCCTCGGGTCGCGTCGACTGCCGCTGCACCCGGGTGTTTCCGCTGCACGACGCCGTGGTCGGCTGGTGGCGCGACGGCGCGATCATGCAGGCCGACCTGCGCACTCCTGATCCGGTTGTGCTGCGGTCGATCTCGCTGCCCGCGCCCCGTGACCGGCTGGGCGAGGGCGCCACGTTGACCGGCACCGAGCTGATCGCGCTGGACCGGAACAATGCCGTGCTCACGCGGATCGAGTCCGTCCCCGGCGCCAACTGGGGCATCAACCACCTCTACGTCGTCGACCTGAATTCCGGTGCGGTGCAACAGTTCGGCCGGATTCCCGAGGTGAACACCGTGTTCCGGCAGGCGGTGATCGCACCAGACGGACGTTCGGTCGCCGTCGCGGGCTACAGCCGTGACAACGTCGCCTGTGGCACCGCGTCGGTTCACCGCCTCGATCTCGTCGCCGGGACGGTCGATTCCGCCGGACCGCCGTTCCCGTCGTGCAGCTCGATCGCCGATATACGTAGCGACGGTGCGGATATCGTGCTGACCCGGCTGGTCTGGGACCGCGCCGAACCGCAGTCGCTCGTCTCGTCGTCGGTGTGGCGCTACCGCGACGGCTGGACGCAGGTCGGCGCCGACCCGGTGGCGCGCGTCATCACCGCGCCGATCGCGCTCGAGCTGCGCCACACCGGCGAGGCCGCGCCGTTCGGCACCCTCACCGGCGACCTGTACGTCGACGGTAAGCCGGTGTTGCACAACGTGATCGAAGTGCACACACCCCGCTGATCACAGCTTGCGCAACCGCAACCGGTTGATCGTGTGGTCGGAGTCCTTGCGCAGCACCAGCGTCGCGCGCGGGCGGGTCGGCAGGATGTTCTCCACCAGATTGGGCCGGTTCGTCGAGTTCCAGATGTCGCGCGCGGCCGCGGTGGCCTGCTCGTCGCTGAACCCGGCGTAGTGGTGGAAGTGGGCGTTCGGGTCGGCGAAGCCGGTCTTGCGCAATGCGAGAAAGCGCTGCACGTACCAGTTCTCGATGTCCTCGATCCTGGCGTCGACATAGATGGAGAAGTCGAACAGGTCCGAGACCATCAGCCGCGGACCGGTTTGCAGCACGTTCAGCCCCTCGACGATGAGGATGTCGGGCTGACGCACGCAGTGCGCCTCATCGGGCACGATGTCGTAGGAGACGTGCGAATACACCGGCGCGCACGCCTCTTCGGCGCCCGACTTCACCTCGGTGACGAAGCGCAGCAGCTTGCGGCGGTCGTAGCTCTCCGGGAAACCCTTGCGGTGCATGATGCCGCGGCGGGTGAGTTCGGCGGTGGGATAGAGGAATCCGTCGGTGGTCACCAGGTCGACCCGCGGATGGTGGTCCCAGCGGGCAAGCAGCGCCTGCAGCACGCGCGCTGTCGTCGACTTACCGACCGCGACACTGCCCGCGACGCCGATCACGAACGGCACCTGCTTGTCCGGATGCTTCTCGCCGAGGAAGGTCGCGGTGGCGGCGAACAGCCGCTGGCGCGCGGCCACCTGGAGGTGGATCAGACGGGCGAGCGGCAGATAGACCTCGGCGACTTCCTCGAGATCGATCTGCTCGCCGAGACCACGCAGGCCGGTCAGTTCCTCCTCGGTCAGGACCAGCGGAGTCGACTTGCGCAGGGTGCGCCACTGCTTCCGGTCGAACTCCACATACGGGCTCGGCTCGCTCATCCGTGCCACCTACCCGACGCTCCGTCCTGGCGTACACGCACAGCTGGGCTGCCCGTCGGGTGAGATCCGGGATAACTCTGACCGCATGCCGCGATTGTGCTCCGTCTCGGTCACCTACGCGCAACGGGGGGTTTGGCTACTGGCCGGTAACGAGCGACAACCCCGAGGTAGGGCCCGCTTTTCCGATTCACCCCGTAAGGTCGGGCACTATGGGGTCACATCCACTTGTCACTGAATACCTGCGGCTCGGACTGGCTTTCGACCGGCTTGAAGAAGGCTTCGTCGACGCCTACACCGGCGACCCGCAGTTGCGTCGCGACGTCGAGAACGCGCCGGTCCCCGATCCGGCCGAGCTGGTGAAGCGGGCCGTCGACCTGCGCGCGGGCCTGGCCGATGCGGGTCTGCCGGCGCGGCGCACCGAATTCCTCGACGCCCACCTGGTGGCGATGGAGTGCTCCGCCCGCAAGTTCGCCGGCGAGGAGATCGGGTTCGTCGACGAGGTCCGCGCCTATTTCGACGTCGACATCGCCCCCGGTGACCCCGACGACTACCGCGAAGCCCACCGCCTGATGGACGAGGTGCTCGGCGGCGACGGTCCGCTGGCCGAGCGCGCCGCCGCGTACCGGCGCGGCGACGAGATCCCGCCCGAGCGGCTCGCGGTGTGCGTCGAGGCGTTCTCCAGCGCGCTGCGCGAGCGGGTCCGCGATCGCTATCCGCTGCCCGACCACGAGACCGTCACCTACGAGGTGGTCGGCGACAAGCCGTGGTCCGGATTCAACTACTACCTAGGCAATTTCCGCTCCACGGTCGCGATCAATTCCGACCTCAAGCAGCACATGGCGCAGCTGCCCGCGCTGATCGCGCACGAGGCCTACCCCGGGCACCACACCGAGCACTGCCGCAAGGAGGCCGGGCTGGTCGCCGCGGGCGAGGACGAGCAGACGCTGTTCCTCGTCAACACCCCGCAGTGCCTGATGGCCGAAGGCCTGGCCGACCTCGCCCTGCAGTCCATCATCGGGCCGGGCTGGGGTGCGTGGGCGCAGGAGATCTACGCCGATCTCGGCCTGCGTTTCGACGGTGAGCGGGCCGAACGCTTCTCGACCGCGTCGGCGAAACTGCTGAGCGTGCGGCAGGACGCGGCACTGCTGCTGCACGATCAGCATCGCGGCGACGACGAGGTGGCGGCGTTCCTGCAGCGCTGGAGCCTGGCCACGCCGGAGCGGGCGCGCCAGTCGCTGCGGTTCCTGTCCTCGCCGCTGTGGCGGGCCTACATCAGCACCTACGTGGAGGGCTATCGGCTGCTCGGTGGCTGGCTCGACAACGCCGTCGACGCGCAGGATCGGGTCGAGCGGTTCGGCCGCCTGCTCGACGAGCCGCTCACGCCGGGCGCGATCCGGCGGATGCCGGTGTGACGGCCGGCTGACGGCGCGGCCGCCGGGGTGGAACAGCTGTGAGCTGCGTCTCCCGGGTGGCGGCCGTGCCCGTGTTGCGCTATCCCCGTGCTCGGGCGTCCGCACACGGCCCATAGACTGAAGGTCGTGACGCAGACGACCGCTTCGGTGAATACCCAGTCTCTCGGTGAGCTCGATCCCGAGTTGGCCGCCGCGATGGCGGGCGAGCTCGCCCGCGAACGCGACACCCTCGAGATGATCGCCTCGGAGAACTTCGTGCCGCGCGCGGTCCTGCAGGCGCAGGGTTCCGTGCTCACCAACAAGTACGCCGAGGGCTACCCCGGCCGCCGCTACTACGGTGGCTGCGAAGCCGTCGACGTGGTGGAGACCCTGGCCCGCGACCGCGCCAAGGAACTCTTCGGCGCCGAGTTCGCCAACGTGCAACCCCACTCCGGCGCCCAGGCCAACGCCGCGGTGCTGATGGCACTGATGAACCCGGGCGAGACCCTGCTCGGCCTCGACCTCGCCCACGGCGGTCACCTCACCCACGGCATGCGCCTGAACTTCTCGGGCAAGCTCTACGACGTCCACTCCTACGGTGTGTCCAAGGAAGACCACCGCATCGACATGGACGAGGTGCGTGACATCGCCAAGGCGGCCAAGCCGAAGGTGATCGTGGCAGGCTGGTCGGCCTACCCGCGCCACCAGGACTTCGCGAAGTTCCGCGAGATCGCCGACGAGGTCGGCGCCTACCTGTGGGTCGACATGGCCCACTTCGCCGGCCTGGTCGCCGCGGGTCTGCACCCCTCCCCGGTGCCCTACGCCGATGTCGTGTCCTCCACCGTGCACAAGACCCTCGGTGGTCCGCGCTCGGGTCTGATCCTGGCCAAGCAGGAATTCGCCAAGAAGCTGAACTCGGCGGTGTTCCCGGGTCAGCAGGGTGGCCCGCTCATGCACGTGATCGCCGCCAAGGCCGCCGCGTTCAAGATCGCCGCGACCGAGGAGTTCGCCGACCGTCAGCAGCGCACCCTGTCCGGCGCCCGCATCCTGGCCGAGCGTCTGACCGGCGCCGACGTCAAGGACAAGGGTGTCTCGGTCCTGACCGGTGGCACCGACGTGCACCTGGTGCTGGTCGACCTGCGTAACTCCGAACTCGACGGCCAGCAGGCCGAAGACCTCCTCCACGAGGTCGGCATCACCGTCAACCGCAACGCCGTCCCGTTCGACCCGCGTCCCCCGATGGTCACCTCCGGCCTGCGTATCGGCACCGCCGCCCTGGCCACCCGCGGCTTCGGCGACACCGAGTTCACCGAGGTCGCCGAGATCATCGCCGCCACCCTCGCCGGCACCTCCGACACCGAGTCGCTGCGCGCCCGCGTCTCCAAGCTGGCCCAGAGCGTCCCGCTCTACCAGGGCCTCGAGGACTGGCGCCTGCTCGGCTGAGCCGACCCGACACCACGAAACGCCCTCGGCGACCGAAGTTCTCGGTCACCGAGGGCGTTTCACCATCTCAGCGCTCTACGGCCGGATCGACCGGCATGCGCACCAAGTGGCCGCCGATATCGGACCGGCGGGGCGATTCGACTCGGGTGTCAGCCGACCAGGGGTTTCAGTGCGCGTCCCGCCGCCTCGATGACGCCCGGCTCGTGGCCGTTGGCGATCATGTTGACGATGATGCCGTCGATGCCGTGGTCGAGGACGCGTTCCTGGATCTGCTCGGCGACCTCGTCCGGGGTGCCGACGAATTGGCGGTCGGCGGGGGAGTTGCGGATCTCCTCGGGGGACAGGGCGGACAGGTCGATGCCGAAGCGGGCGAGCATGTCGGCCTGCAGTTTTCGGGCGCGGTCGCCGTCCTCGTCGGTGATCACGAACGCGAGGAAGCTGGTTTCGAGGGTCGCCGGGTCGCGGTCGGCCTCGGCGCAGCGCTGGTGCAGCGCCTCGATCTTCTGCGGCAGCAGGGAGGCGTTGGAGATGATGTTGAGGTGGTCGGCGAAGCGGGCCGCCAGCGCGAACGTCTTCTTCTCGCCGCCGCCGCCGAGCATGATCGGCAGGTCGTCGCGGACGCGCGGCTCGTTCATCGCGTTCTCGGTGTGGTACCACTTGCCGTCGACGGTGGGCCGCTGCCCGTGCAGCATGGGGGCGATGATCCGCAGGGCTTCCTCGAGCCGCTGGAACCGCTCGGTGAAGGTGCCGAACTCGAAGCCGTACTGCTGGTGCTCGAGCTCGAACCAGCCCGCGCCGATCCCGAGCACGGCCCGCCCGCCGCTGACCACGTCGAGCGTGCTGACGGTCTTGGCGAGCAGCGCCGGATTGCGGTAGGTATTGCCGGTGACCAAGGCGGACAACTGGATTCGCTCGGTCGCGGTGGCCAGTGCGCCGAGTGCGGTATAGGCCTCCAGCATCGGCTCGTCCGGACTGCCGATGCCGGGTAGCTGATAGAAGTGGTCCATCACGAAGGCGGCGTCGAATCCGGCCGCTTCCGCCGCTCTGGCCTGTGCGATCACCGTGGGGAACAGCTCGCGCACCGAGGACGTGTTGCTGAAATTGGGCATCTGGTAACCGAGACGAATGCTCATGGGAGCGACCATAGGACTTGGAGTGCACTCCAAGTCAAGGCGCGCCGGGCGGGACTCAGGACGCGTCGGTGAGTTCGACGCGCGCCGGGTAATCGATCAGGTCGATGTCGTTGGCGGCCTTGTCGCCGTATTTCACCATCAGCGAAAAGCCGCGCGAGCCGAGGAACCAGTTGCGGACCCTGATTCCGAGCGCGGTTTTCGGGGCGAGGAACGGGCCCGCGTTGCTGTTGCCCGCGATCTTGGCGTAGTGCTTCATGATTCGGTCGTACGCGGCGAACGCCGTGACGTGGTCGCCGTCGGCGATGGCCAGTTCGCCCGCGAGGACATAGGCGCCGACGACGGCCAGTCCGGTGCCGAATCCGGCGAGAGTGTTGCCGTAGGCGGAGTCGCCGACCAGGGCGACGCGGCCGCTGGTGTAGGCGCCGTTCATCCTGACCTGGCTGATCGAGTCCAGGTAGATGTCGTCGTAACCGGCCAGGTCGGCGAGCATGCGCGGGGCGTTCCAGCCCATGTCGGCGTAAGTGGACTCGATGATGCGGCGGGCGGCGGCGGTGTCGTCGCGGGGGAAATCCAGTGCGGGACTGGCGAAGAGGTACATCTGCTGTGCCTTCGAGCCGCCGTCGATGGCGAGCTTGCCCGGGATGTTGTGGGCGAAGGCGCTGGCCCGTTCGCGTGGGGCGCTGGGGTCGCTCCACCGGCTCGCGCCTGCCACGCAGTAGTAGTGGCCGAGGTGATGCACGTAGTCGGATTCGGGTCCGAACGCGAGTTTCCTTACCCGCGAATGGATTCCGTCCGCGCCGAGGACGAGGTCGAAGGTGCGTGGCTGTCCGCGCTCGAACTGTACCCGGACGCCTTCGTCGGTCTCGGTCAGCGCGGTGATCGTGTCGCCGAAGACGTATTCGACGGCCGCCGAGGTCTTCTCGTAGAGGATCTCGGCGAGGTCGCCGCGCAGGATCTCGACGTCGCCGCCGGTGAAGTCGCCGGACATGACGGCCAGCTCGCGCCCGTCGTCGTCGACGAACACCGTGTCGGTGGTGCCGGTGCGGCGGGCGCGCACCGCGTCGAGGACACCCATCCGTTCCAGCACGGTCAGGTGCGTCCGGCCCTTGAAGTCGACAGCCTGACCGCCGGCGCGCAGCGCGGGAGCGCGCTCGACGACGGTCACGGTGAACCCGTAGCGATGCAGCCAGTAGGCCAGCGCGGGCCCCGCGATGCTCGCGCCGGAGATGAGAACGGTCTGGTTGCGCATGGTGTGCTCCTCTGCGGAAATCTGTGTCTGATGGAATCTGTATCCGGTGGACACGAATAAGAGTATGATAGACACAGTTCTGAGGTCAACAGGAAAGGCAGGACCGATGCCGACCACCGTCGAACTGCTGTGGGGCACCACCGCGCGCCCCAAGCGCGGCCCGAAGCCCGCGCTCACCCTGGAGGGGATCGTCGCCGAGGCGATCGCGCTGGTCGACGCCGAAGGACTGGCCGCGCTGTCGATGCAGCGGCTGGCCGAGCGCCTCGGCTTCACCAAGATGTCGCTGTACCGGTACGTGCCGGGCAAGGAACAGCTGACGGCGCTGATGGTCGACGCCGCGATAGGCGAACCGCCGCGGCCGGACGCCACGAAGGCGGGCTGGCGCGGCGGCCTGCGGCACTGGGTCGAGGCGATCTTCGAGCGCTACTGCACCCACCCCTGGACCATCGAACTGACCCTCGGTATCCGTCCGATCGGCCCGAACGAGATGAGCTGGACCGAGGCCGCGCTCACCGCTCTCGACGGCACCGGGCTGACCGGCCCCGAACGGCTCGACACCATCGTGCTGCTCAACGGGCACGCGCGCAGCCTGGCCCAGCAGGTCGAATCGGTCGGCGGCGGCGATTCGGCGATCCAGTTCGCCGAGCAGTTCACCGCGATGATGAGTGCCGCGGGCGGCCGGTTCCCCGCGGTCAGCGCGGCCTTCGCGGAGGAATCGGCGACGGTCAGCCCCTCGGCCGCACCGGGCGCCGCGTTCGACTTCGGCATCGACCGCATCCTCGACGGCCTCGCCGTGCTGATCGCGAAACGGACGAATCGGTAGCGCCGGGGTCTGGTCTGCCGGGCGCGAACGTCCTAGGCTCGCATCATGACCGACCAGCCGGAACTGCCGGAAAACTCCGCCACCCTCGTGCGCGAATTCTTCGCCGCGCTAGAACTCGGCAGCGTCGACGAGGCGCTCGAGCTGCTGGATCCGGCGATCGTCTGGAAGAACACCGGCCTGCCGAGCGTGCGTGGCAAGGATCGGGTCGCCGCGTTGCTGCGCGGCCTCGACCGGCCGCAGCTGGGATTCGCGGCGGACATGCACCACATCGCCGAGAACGGCGACATCGTGCTCACCGACCGCACCGACTACCTGCGCGCCGGCCCGGTCCGGATCGGGTTCTGGGTGAGCGGCACGTTCGAACTGCGCGAGGGCCGGATCGTGCTGTGGGACGACCACTTCAGCATGGCCAACATGGCGCGCGGCGCCGTCGTCGGCGCGGCGCGGGCAATCCTGCGTCGCTGAACCCGCCTGGCTACTTGTGCTTGTTCAAGTAGTCCAGGTAGGTCGGCCGCAGGACGTCGGCCAGTTTGCCGTCGCCCGCGTGCATGTAGTCATCGATCATCGGCAGCACGTACTTGATGTCGGCCTCGCTCTCGCCGAGGTCGCCCGCCTCGGCCTGGGCGGCGGGGATGGACTTGAGCAGTCGCCACAGGAACTTCACGTCGCCGCGTCGCACAGCCGTCCGCACCGCACGGTCGTGCAGTTCCTTCGACGACAGTTTCTCCAGATCCTCGTCTTCGGACATGCTTCGACTCTAGCCCTCGGCGACACCCCTGGGGCAGATCCGAAGCGTCGGCGCCGGTTAACGACAAATTCACGGACACGTCCGGCTGTCCGGCAGCGCGGCGGACAGTTGGACGGTAGCGTCGGTGATGCGGGCCGCGTCGGTGTGGCTCGTACGGGAGGTCCTGACCGTGACTGAGCTACTCAGTGCGAGAGGGCCGGCACCCGGCCCTCGTGGCGGTTGACCAGCGCGTCACCGCCCACCAGGACGGACCGGTCCAGCGAGATCGTTCGCGCGGGTGCCGTGCGAACACATAAGGAGCCCACCGTGACTGCTGCACGCTCCGTTTCCGCCCCCGCGATGCACACGGCCTCGGCCTCGAAGAAGGGGGCCCGCCCCTCGCGTTCCGGTCGCAAGACTTTCGTCGTCGACACCTCGGTTCTGCTCTCGGATCCCTGGGCCGTCACCAGGTTCGGCGAACACAAGGTGGTTCTACCGCTGGTCGTGATCAGTGAATTGGAGGCCAAGCGACACCACCACGAACTCGGCTGGTTCGCCAGGGAAGCCCTGCGCATGCTCGACGACCTGCGGGTCAACCACGGCAGGCTCGACCAGGCGCTGCCGATCGGTACCGACGGCGGCACACTGCAGGTGGAGCTCAACCACACCGACCCTTCGGTGTTGCCCGCCGGATTCCGTTCGGAGACCAACGATTCCCGCATCCTCGCCTGCGCGCTGAACTTCTCGGCCGAGGGCGAGGAGGTGGTGCTGGTGTCCAAGGACATCCCGCTGCGGGTCAAGGCGAGCGCGGTCGGCCTGTCCGCCGACGAGTACCACGCGCAGGACGTGGTGACCTCCGGCTGGAGCGGGATGGTCGAACTCGACGTCGCGGGCTCCCAGATCGACCAGCTCTACACCGACTCGGTGATCGACCTGGACGAGGCGCGGGAACTGCCATGCCACACCGGGATCCGGTTGCTGGGCAGCAGCTCCAGCGCGCTGGGCCGGATCACCGCCGACAAGCGGGTCCAGCTGGTCAGGGAGCGGGAGGCCTTCGGCCTGCACGGCCGCTCGGCCGAACAGCGCATCGCGCTCGATCTGCTGCTCGACGAGAGCATCGGCATCGTGTCGATGGGCGGCCGCGCTGGCACCGGTAAGTCGGCGCTGGCGCTGACCGCCGGGCTCGAGGCCGTGCTGGAACGGCGCACCCAGCGCAAGGTGGTCGTGTTCCGGCCGCTGTACGCGGTGGGCGGCCAGGAACTGGGCTACCTGCCCGGTTCGGAGAGCGAGAAGATGGGCCCGTGGGCTCAGGCCGTCTTCGACACGCTCGACGGGCTGGCCAGCCGCGAGGTGATGGAGGAGGTGCTCAGCCGCGACATGCTCGAAGTGCTGCCGCTGACCCACATTCGCGGGCGCTCGCTGCACGATTCGTTCGTGATCGTCGACGAGGCGCAATCGCTCGAGCGCAATGTGCTGCTGACGGTACTGAGCCGCCTCGGCACCGGCTCGCGTGTGGTGCTCACCCACGATGTCGCCCAGCGCGACAACCTGCGGGTCGGCAGGCATGACGGCATTGCCGCGGTGATCGAAAAGCTCAAGGGGCACCCGCTTTTCGCGCACATCACGCTCACCCGTTCCGAGCGCTCGCCGATCGCGGCGCTGGTGACCGAGATGCTCGAGGAGTACGGACCGAACGCCTGATCTTCCGGCAATCGGGCCGCGTCACGGCCTGAATTCGTTTGATTACGGCGAACTGTGGGTATTATCCGCGGCGACACCAATCCAGCAACGGCTCGGCGAACAATGTTCCGCCGGGCCGTTGCGGATGTCGGCCAGGCTCCATTCCGGGGGCG
>NZ_JBHXAY010000125.1:0-18974 GCF_042728775.1 Nocardia sp. NPDC060259 | reverse complement strand
GTCACCGGCCCACGCCGGTGACCGCGCAGGGCCTTCAGCGCAGATACGCCGAGATCCAGTTGCCGAATTCACAGGCGAGGTGCCATTGATGTTCAGCGATATACAGGCCAGGCAACGCCGCGGGGAAGGCGACCTTGAGCTGGCTGCGGAACCCACCGCCGGGCTCGTCACGGAACTGGTGGCGCACGCCACCGATGACGAACCCATCGGACAGCGAGGCAACCCCGGACGCGGTGAGCGGGAACGCCGGGTCCGAGGGGACCATCACTCGCGCTGTGTCGGTGTAATCGACGAAGAATTGGCTGGCCAGCATCGCGCCACCGGTCACTTCGACGACCTCCTGACGGCCGTCGGGCAGCGTCGCGATGATGTAGTGGTCCGGACAGGCATCGGTCCACACCGCGCGATCGTCGGCCACCCGCGCGCGGCCGAACCAGTCGAGGAAGCCTTGCGCGGTGCCTCGATCACTGGCGATTTCGGTGATCGAGTACTGCCAGTGTCCACCCGAGGCGGCCACCCCGGTCCGGGCGGCGGCTTCGGACGCGACGAGCTCACCGGCGAGCAGCTCACGCAATCCGTTCTGCCCGATCGCCAGGCGGGCCCGCGCCAGTGCTGCCCGCGCAGCGGGAATGTCGTCGACGCCGACCTCGAAGCGAGCCAGCAGCGAATCCAGCTCGCCGGCAAGCAGACCGACGTAATCTCTACGCAGCCGCGCCGCGGCCACCGACAACCGGCGGCGCTCCCACTCGACGACCTCGGCCTGATCGACCACCTGCCCGTCGATGAAGGTGCGCAGCCCGGCGCCTGCCGCCGGAGCATCAGGCGCGGCGAAAGTGATCCCGGCGCCGACCGAGGCCGCCGCCGCGGTGGCAGCGGCCGTTGCCCCGGCCGCGCGCACCATGAAGCTTCTTCTGGTCAACATTGACCATTCCTTTCGAGTACTTGCCCATTCGCGACTCGGCTCCCGCGCGACGAGCTCAGATCTAACGCAAGTCCAACTTGCGTTAGCACAGCATCTGTCAAACGCGTCACCATGTCAATGACTCGGGCATGATTAACGCCAAGAAGACTTGCATTTACAGTCGAGGTTGGGGATATTAAACGCAAGTTTCAATAGCTTTAAGGAGAGGTTGGGTCACCATGGTCGAGTCCATCGAAATCCGGACACGGATCGGCGGGGAGAACATCGCGCGCGACCAGGTGCGTGCATGGGAAGCCAGGCGCGCCGGATCGGTACTGAAGAAGTTCGCTGCACGCCTGGGAACCCGCGCCATGGCCGAACTCATGCCCGCCCGCACAGTGGGCGATGTGTCCGGCGCACCTCTCGACGTACAGCGCGCCGCCCTGACCACACTGAAGATCGAGCTGGGCCACGCGGCGATCTACGCCATGCTCAAGCGTGACCTGGCCATCTCCGAGAGGATGGCGCGGATCGGTGTCGCCACGAGCCGGGGCAGCACCAAGCACTCCGTCACCCGGCTCGAAGTCCCCCACTACAGCGCCGAACGATTCGCCGCCTGGTTCAACGACCTCACCGCCACCAACGCCGAAGCCGAGATGGTCGACGCCAGCCCCGACCACTATCTGCTGCGCGGCCTGCCCGACGGACGCCAGGAAGTCGTCGAAACGACCGGCGGATCACCGACCGCGTCCCGATTCCTCGTCGACTACACCAGAACCGAAGCACTCACCATCCCTGTCGACCCGGACTACCCCATCCAGATCGCCGGCCTCGCTGTGCTCGACGACGGTCTCGTCATCGGTGGCGTCCGCCACCAATTCCGCGACCGCGACGGCACGCTCGAAGCCCTGCTGACCGTGCAGTTCCCGGGCAATCTGCCCGCCAGACTCATCCACCAGCACGAGTGGCACCTCGCGGGCGAGTTCAGCAACTGGATGATCGCCGCGGCCCCCGTCGCGGCGACATCCTGATACCGCGAGCCGAGCACCGACCAGCTCCGGCGGTGGCGATCTCGAAGTACATACCGGCCAGGCGCAAGCGCCCGGCGCGTTCGGTGGCGATCACGACAGGGTAGGTCCGCGGGTGCCCGAGTTGTTGCAGCACGGCCTCGCTGTTCACGCTGCGTCGAGGCGCCGATCGGGTCCGATGGTCGCGCGGACCTCGGCGATCAGGCGGGTGATCAGCGGCTGTGGGGCGTGGTCGGTCCAGACGACGGCCAGGTCGAAGGGTTCGGCGTCGGTGACCTGGATCCAGCGCAGATCGCCGATGGGCAGTGCCGCGCCGAGCGGTTCCGGGGCGATCCAGATGCCACGGCTGCGGCCGACCTCCAGGAGGCAGTCCTCCACGGACGGCACAACCGACCCGCGTGGAGCCGAGCTGCCGCCGGGCCTCGGGTCGGCGAGCCAGAACCGTTCTGCCTGTGCCGATGTGAGTACATCGGGGCGCAGGACCGGATCGTCGGCCAGGTCGTCGAGGGATACGGTCGCGCGGTCGGCCAAGGGGTGGCGGGGCGACACGACCACGGCTCGCCGATCACGGCGCACCGCCGCGTGATGCAGCCCGACATCACCGACCGGCAACCACATGAAGGCCGCGTCCGCACTGCCGTCACTGAGGAGTTCGAGCTCGTGCTTGGGATGTTGCGCACTGGTCAACGTCACCCGAAGACCGGGAACCGTCGCCTCGAGGGTCTCGGCCACATCGACCACGAACATGGCGGTGGTAGCGGGACAGCATGCAAGCCGGAGGACACCGGCTTGGGCGTCGGCGACGGCACGTACCCGTTCGGCCAGGCGGGCGACGTCGTCGATGACGACCGCGCCCCCGGCGGCGAGCTCCTCACCGGCGGCGGTGAGCAGAACACCGCGCGAGGTACGCACCAGCAGCGCCACACCCAGTGATCGCTCGAGCTGACGCACGTGCGTCGACACCGCCTGCTGCGTCAGGTGGAGCACCGCCCCCGCGCGCGTGATGGACCGCTGCTGTGCCACAGCCAGAAACGAACGCAGATGCCGAAGATCGAGCTCGCTCACGCGGATCACCTTATCCGCCACAAGGATTCGCGGAGCACGGGCACAACACATCGTTGTTTCCGCCCGTGGGACTGCCGGGTCCACAATCGTTCGGGCGCTGGATCAACCGCCATGAACAGGAGACAGTCCATGAACACGATCGAACGAAAAGCTGATGAACCCGGAATCGAAGGTGCTCGTTCGTGACGACCCAGCAGAAGGTCATCTTTTCCAGCGGTGACGTCACCTTGACGGGCACCCTGTTCCGGCCCGACACCGAGGCTCCGGCCCCGGGGATCGTCGTCGCCGGAACATGGACCAGTGTCAAGGAATTGATGGCCGACCGCTACGCCGAACGGCTGGCCGAGCGCGGATACGCCGCGCTCTCGTTCGACTTCGCCGGCTTCGGTGAGTCCGGCGGCGAGCCCCGCGACGTGGAGAACCCGGCGCGCAAGGTCTCCGACATCCACCACGCGGTGACGTTCCTGGCGGAGCATCCGGCGATCGACGCCGGCCGGCTGGGCGCGCTGGGGATCTGCGCGGGCGCGATGTACATGGCCGAAAACACCGCCGACGACCCCCGCATCGGCGCGCTCGCCCTGGTCGCACCGTGGTTGCACGACGCCGCCGTCTGCGAGGCGGCCTACGGTGGCCCTGCCGCGGTCGCTCAGAAGATCCGGACCGCCAAGGAAGCCCGGGCGCGATTCGAGGAGACCGGCGCGATCGATTACGTCCCGGTGGTCAGCGGCACCGACCCGCGCGCGGCCATGCCCTACGACATCGACTTCTATCTCAACCCGACCCGCGGCGGAATTCCCGCCTGGCCCAACCGCTTCGCCCTGATGGCCTGGGCGGACTGGCTTACCTACGACGCCATCGCCCTGGCACCGCGGATCACCCAGCCCACGCTGCTGGTCCACAGCGAGGACGCCGCCATCCCCGACGGCGCCCGCCGTTTCCACGCCGGGCTCGCCGGCCGCAAGGACATCCTTTGGACCGAGGGCACCCAGTTCGATTTCTACGACCAGGACCACCAGGTCACGCTGGCGGCGGATACCGTGGCCGCCCACTTCGGAAGGACCCTGCGATGATCCTGGTCACCGGCGCCACCGGACATGTCGGCGGCGAGGTCGTTCAGGCACTCGTCCGGGCCGGTGAGCCTGCCCGCGCGCTGGTGCGCGAGCCCGCCGACCTGTCGATCGAGCAGGTTGCCGGCGATCTGAACGAGCCTGACTCGCTCGCTCCGGCCCTCGAGGGCGTCCGCGCGGTCTTCCTGCTGCCCGGCTACCGCGACATGCCGGGCCTGCTCACCGCGATGCGGGGCGCGGGCGTGGAACGGGTGGTGTTGCTGTCGAGCCTGGCCGCCGTCGCCACAGACACCCGCAACGCTGTCTCCGAGTTCATGATCCGTTCCGAGACCGCGGTCCGCGAGTCCGGTCTGGCGTGGACGTTCCTGCGCCCCAACGCCTTCATGTCCAACGCTGTGCGCTGGCTTCCCCAGCTCCGCGCGGGCGATGTCGTCCAGGACGGGTTCGCCGATGTGCTCATCGCCTCCGTCGACCCCTACGACATCGCGGCCGTCGCCGTGCGGGCCCTGCTCGACCCCGGACACGAGGAACGCATCCACCAGCTCAGCGGCCCGGAACGGCTCCTGCCTGCCCAGCGACTGACCATCCTGGCCGAGGTGCTCGACCGCGATCTGCGCTTCCACCCCCTCACAAACGAGCAGACCCGAGCCGACATGGCCACACGCATGCCTGCGGAGTACGTCCACGCGTTCCTGAGCTTCTACGGCGACAGAACCCTCGACGAGTCCCACATCTATCCCACCGTGGAGCAGGTGACAGGACATCCACCGCGCACCTTCCGCCAGTGGGCGAATGCCCACGCGGCCGAGTTCCGATGACGATCGCGTACCCGACGATACGGAAGTTCCCGATGAACCAGAGACTACGTCGCCTGCTGGCCGCCGCATGCGCGATCGCGGTGGCAGGTTGCTCCAACGGCAACACTCCCGAGTCGTCGACCGCGAAAAGTGCGGAGCCGGCACACTTCTCCTCGGCCAACCCCGGGTCGGTCAACACCTACTGGATCGAGGCGCCCGAGGGCCTGGTCCTCGTGGACACCCTGCGAACACCGATCGACGCGCGGAAGGCGATAGACGAGATAAGGAAGGCCGGCAAGCCGGTCGTGGCGATCCTGCTGACGCACTCTCACCCCGACCATGTGGGCGGCGCGGGCGCCTTCCACGAGGCCTTCCCCAACGCGCCTGTCCACGCGTCCACCTCGACCGACAAGGCCATGCGGGAGGACCCCCGAGGCTTCTACGCCTTGGCCCGTTCGGCAAACCCGAACTTTCCCGCCAGGGTCACCTACGCCGACCGGACCTTTGCGGACAACACACTGCTGCAAGTCGGCGGACTCCGGTTCGAGACAGCTACGTTAAAAGACGGTGAGTCCGACACCGCGACCGTCTACTACCGCCCCGACACCGGCGACCTTTTCTCCGGTGACGTGGCGACCGGCAAGGTCACGCCCGCACTGCTCGAGGGGAACAGCTGCGGCTGGCTGCAGATCCTCGATCAACTGGGCCGTCGGTTTCCACACGCCGCGACGATGTACCCGGGCCACGGCGCCGGCGGCCCGGCCCGCACGCTGATCGACGAGCAGCGCCGCTACCTCCAGCAATTCCGTGACCTGGTCGGAGCGGCCGTCGCGGCCGACTCACCCCAGGCCACAACGGTCACTCCCGGTGAGCAGGAGTCGATCACCACCGAGATGGAACGCGGCTATCCCGCCCATCCGCCGGTCGCCGATCTCCCGACCATCGTGCAGGAGAACATCAAGGCCGTCGCGGCAGAACTGTCCACCGAAGCTCCCTCCGCGATCTGTTCGAACAAGCCACAGTAGGAAGATCGTGGTCCGGACGGACCTCGACTTCGCCGGTGACCCGATCGGCCCCTGCCGCAGGACCACCGGCGGCGCGGATCAGAAGGTGGACTCGTCCACGTTCATGATGTCGAGATCGATCGTCGCCAGGATCGCGCGAGTGGCGCTCAGCTCCGGAAGCACGGTGCGGGCGAAGAACCCGGCAACGGCGAGCTTTCCCCGGTAGAAGTCGGCATCGGAGGGGCTCGGTGCGGCATCGAGCGCGGTGAGGGCGATCTCGGCGTGGGTGAGCAGCTGCCAGCCGATCAGCAGGTCACCGACGGCGAGCAGGTAGCGAACCGAACCGAGGCCGACCTTGTACAGCTCGGCGGGGTCCTGCTGGGCGGCGAGCAGGTACGTGGTCAGTGTGGCGGTGATCGCCTGCACATCGGCGAGCGCGGTACCGAGCAGTTCACGTTCGGCCTTCAGACGTTCCTCGCCCTCGTCGACGAACTTCTGGATGTGACCGGCGATGTGGGCCAAGGCCACGCCCTGGTCGCGGGCGATCTTGCGGAAGAAGAAGTCCTGCGCCTGGATGGCGGTGGTGCCCTCGTAGAGCGAGTCGATCTTGGCGTCGCGGATGTACTGCTCGATCGGGTAGTCCTGCAGGAAGCCGGAGCCGCCGAAGGTCTGCAGCGAGTCGGTCAGGTACTGGTAGGCGCGCTCGGAGCCGACACCCTTGACGATCGGGAGCAGCAGGTCGTTCACGCGAGCGGCCAGTTCGGCGTCGGCACCCGAAACATGCTGCGCGACTTCGGGATCCTGGTGCACGGCGGTGTAGAAGTAGACCGCGCGCAGACCTTCCGCGTAGGCCTTCTGCAACATCAGCGAACGCCGGACGTCGGCGTGGCGGATGATCGGGACACGCGGGGCGGACTTGTCGGTCATCTGGGTCAGGTCCGCACCCTGGATCCGGGTCTTGGCGTACTCGAGGGCATTGAGGTAGCCCGTCGAGAGGGTCGCGATGGCCTTGGTACCCACCATCATTCGCGCGAACTCGATCACGTCGAACATCTGGGCGATACCGGCGTGCGTCTCGCCGACGAGGTAGCCGACCGCGGGTGTGCCATGGCCGCCGAAGGTGAGTTCGCAGGTGGCCGAACCCTTGAGACCCATCTTGTGCTCGAGGCCGGTGACGAACACACCGTTGCGGTCACCGATCTCGCCGGTCTCGAAGTCGAAGTGGAACTTCGGGACCAGGAACAGGCTCAGGCCCTTGGTGCCAGGGCCCGCGCCCTCGGGGCGCGCGAGGACCAGATGCATGATGTTCTCGAACAGGTCGTCGGAGTCGGCGGAGGTGATGAACCGCTTCACGCCCTCGATGTGCCAGGAGCCGTCCTCCTGCGCGATCGCCTTGGTTCGTCCGGCGCCGACGTCGGATCCGGCGTCGGGTTCGGTGAGCACCATCGACGAACCCCAGTTTCGCTGCGCCCAGATGCGCGCCAACGGCTTCTGCTGCTCGCTGGCGTTGTTGTAGAAGACGTTGCTGAAACACGCTCCGTTGGCGTAGAGGTGGATCGCGGGGTTGGCGCCCAGCAGCATCTCCATCAGACCCCACATCGCCGCGCGAGGCATGGGGGTGCCCCCGAGTTCCTCAGCGATGCCGATCTTGTCCCAGCCGGTGTCGCCGATGACGGTGCGATAGGCCTTCTTCAGCGGTTCGGGCAGGCGCACGGTGTGCGTGTCGGGGTCGAAAGTCGGTGGGTTGCGGTCGATCTCGGCGAAGGCGTCGGCGAACGGCCCCTCGGCGACCCGGCGCATCTCGACCAGCATGGTGCGCAAGGCGCCGGAGTCCAGGTCTGGGTAGGCGCCCGAATCCAGGATGTCGCCGATCGGTAGTGCCTGGAAAAGATTGAATTCCAGGTCACGGACATTGCTCTTGTAGTGGCCCATGCGGGGTCCTTTCAGGTGGGAAGGTAGGTGGGGAACAGAGAGGTCGGGGCCGATCCGGGAGAGCCGATCAATGCGGCAATGACCGCGTGGTTCGCCCCGGGTGCGGGAACCTGGTCGGTGTCGGTCACCTGGGCAAGGGATTTCACGACGCCACCGACGTCGAGCTGCTGATGGAGTCCGGTGGCGCGAACGACCCGGCGCCGCTCGAAGACCGCCGGGTCGGGGGGAAGTTGCGCAGCGTCGCTGCGACCAGCGCTTCAGCTCGTTCATCGCGCCGTTGCGTCGGCGTCGGCAAGCCAGAGCGAGGCGCACCGTGCTGGAACATCCAGAAGTCCTCCGTAGTCGTTGGCGCGTGGGATGGGCGACTGCACTGATCCCACCGGCGCATGTTCGCATACCGGCGATGTGTTCGCATACCGGCCGCTGCCGTCACAACCTACCACGAGGATAGTAAATTAATTGCGTATATTCTTCACTGGACTGGCGCATTCTCGTGCTGTAGAGCGCCTCCCCTGTATGGAGGTATTTGACTACGAGCTTTCTTCTATACCTGTCTCGGAACAGGAACGGAACCGGTGTCGACCGCGCCACCACCACGCTCGAGCGGCACCGGAGCTCCCGGCACCGGCACATCAAACAGCCCCGACAAGCGGCATGCTGATCCTGTCCGTGTATCCCGACGGCTTCTACGACATCGAGTTCAGCTCGGCCGCCTCACCATTCGACCGATAGCCCTCGTGCGGATCAGTGTCCAGCACTGCGTATCGCCGTGCGGACGAGGTCGGCGACGGCTTGGGATCTACTGTGTGGTGGCCAGGCGATGACGGTCGTGACGGCCGGTGCGTCCGGCACCGGCACGGTGGCGTGATCGTCGCGTAGCTGGGCGCGGAGCGACTCGGGCACGACCGCGCAGGCCCGTCCGAGCGTGATCAGCTGGGTCAGCTGGGTGTGGTCGCGAACCTGCGGGCCGGGGCCGTCTGGATAACTTCCATCCCGCCGGGGCCAGCGCGGCAGGGGCAGGTCGGTCATGGCGTTGACCTCGGCCATCGACAGGTGGGGCCGGTTGGCGAGGGGATGCCCTGCGGGCAGGACCACGATCTGCTGTTCGGTGTGCAGGTCCTCGGTGTCGAATCCGGTCGTCGTGTCGTAGGGCCGGTGGAGCAGAGCAACGTCGGCACTCCCGTTGCGTAGCAGTCTTTCCGGCTCGCCGGGTCCGCATAGCACCACTTCGACTGCGACAGCGCGGGGATCGGCGGCGTAGGCGTCCAGCAGCTTCGACAACAGTTCGCTGGAGGCTCCCGCCTTGGTGGCCAGCACGACGCCGGGCAGGTCGGCAGCGGCGCGGCGAGTGCGGCGCTCGGCGGCTTCGACCGCGTCGAGAGCGAGCCGGGCCTCCCGCAGCAGCACCGACCCGGCCTTGGTCAACGTGATTGCGCGAGCATTGCGGTGCAGCAGAACGACTCCGAGTCGCCGTTCGAGCTGCTGGATCGCCCGCGACAGCGGTGGTTGCGCCATCGCAAGCCGTTGTGCCGCCCGCCCGAAGTGCAACTCCTCGGCGACCGCGACGAAGTATCGCAACTCCCGAGTCTCCACCATGCGATCGTATCCGGCGCTCACCACAACCAATACCCGTGCGGTATCGCCGCCCACCCAATCGGTCTTGGACGCACCACCCGAGTCCGCAACATGATCAACGGCATGAGTGAACCGACGATCGCGCTGGTGACCGGCGCGAACAAAGGAATCGGCTACGAGATCGCGGCGGGCCTTGGCGCCCTCGGCTGGCGAATCGGTGTGGGCGCGAGGGATCGACAACGCCGCGAGACCGCGGTGGAGAAGTTGTGTGCGGCCGGGACCGACGCGTTCGGCGTACCGCTCGACGTGGACGACGACGCGAGTGTCGCGGCCGCGGCCGAGCTGATCGCCGACCATGCCGGAGGGCTCGACGTCCTGGTCAACAATGCCGCGATCACCGGCCGTATGCCACAGACACCCACGACGGTCGATCCCGCGACCGTGCGAGCTGTCGTGGAAACCAACGTGATCGGCGTCATCCGGGTCACCAACGCGATGCTGCCCATGCTGCGCGCCTCGGCGTCACCGCGAATCGTCAACATGTCCAGCAGCGTGGGCTCGCTCGCCCTGCAGACCACGCCCGGCATCGACATGGGCCCGGTTCCAGCTGCGTACTCGGCATCGAAGACCTTCCTGAACGCCGTCACCATCCATTACGCCAACGAACTGAGCGACACCAACATCCTGATCAACTCCGGCTGCCCCGGTTTCACCGCCACCGACCTCAATGGCTTCCGAGGCGTCCGTACACCACAACAGGGGGCGGCGATCGCGATTCACCTCGCGACCCTGCCCGATGACGGACCGACCGGCAGATTCTTCGACGACGCCGGAACAGTGCCCTGGTGACGGGCACACCGATGCGAACCATTCCCGTTCTCAACGGCGCCGAACACGCGCGCCGCTTGAACTGAGCTGCCGATGTCAAAGCTCCACGACTACATCGCCGTTCTCATCCAACCTCGACGAATATTGCCGGAGGATCTCGTCGCGCTCGAACAGGAATGCAGCGGCCCGCTCGGAGGCGATCAGCCGACCGTACCCCTTGATACCGAAGTCGTCGGCGAACGCACGGCCGGTGATCACCAGACCGAACAGTGGCGGGATGACGATGCTTCCGGGATCTTCGACCAGCGAACTGATCGAGGTGGTGATCGGCCCGAACTCGTAGCCGTTCAACCCGCTCTGTGCCAGAGCATCGGCCAGCGGCCTGGTCACCGCATACGCGCCGCTGTTGGACTTCATCAACTCGCGCTCGACCGGGTAGGCGAACTCGAAATGAGCCGTCACCACCCGCGGCGGGTCATAGCTGTCGTCATAGACGACCTCGCCGAAATTGGCGGGGACATCAGGTGTGACCCAGTAGAAACTCATCGAGATACCCCCGAGATCCGTTGTCGGCCTTCGATATTACCTGCGCAGTGAGGCTACTCCGGCGAGGCAGCAGGAGCGACTGAACTGCCGAGCTCGGGGACGTACTTGTAGATCGTGGCCCGGGACACCCGAGCAGCCGGGCGACCGAGGACACGGTCTCCTCGGGCTGGGCCGGGAAGGTCATCAGTGGCGTCCGCCGGTGTGAGCGCGTCAGAGGTCGACGACGATCTCGTCGTTTTCATCCAGCTTGGACGAGTATTGCCGGAGGGTCTCGTCACGTTCGAACAGGAACGCGGCGGCGCGTTCGGAGGCGATCAGCTTGCTGCGCCCTTTGATGCCGAAGTCATCGACAAACGCTCGGCCGGTGACCACCAGACCCAACAGTGGCGGGATGACAAAGCCCGCGGGGTCTTCGACCAGCGAACTGATCGAGGTGGTAATCGGTCCGAACTCGTAGCCGTTCAAGCCGCTCTGTGCGAGCGCGTCGGCCAACGGTGTCGTCACCGCGTACGCGCCGCTGTTGGACTTCATCAACTCGCGCTCGACCGGGTAGGCGAACTCGAAATGAGCCGTCACCACCCGCGGCGGGTCATAGCTGTCGTCATAGACGACCTCGCCGAAATTGGCGGGAACGTCGGCGCGGAGAAAGTAAAAGCTCATCGTGCAAACCCCACAGATATAGGACCCGAGCCGAATTCTCCGACGGCTCGGATCTGTTGCCAGCCTTCGACATTACGCGGGCTTGGACGCCACTCAGGCAAGGCTGAGGTGGCGGCCGAAATTCGCCTGAGTTGCCGAAGGTATTGGGCCAGCTTATGATTCGATCGTCGTGTCGGCGATCCGCGCGGGATCGTCGGCCATCACGGGGGTGGACATGTCTGATACCAAACAAACGAGCGCTGCATCCAAGGCCATCGGGCTGGGCATCGCCGCATTCTTGATCGGCCTGATATTCATCGGCGCCAGCTTCCTCGCCGGCGAGGACGCCGAGAACCCGCGGTGCGACGGCCAGCTCATGAGCAAGGGCGACGTCTGTTACTCGTCCCGGTCGACCAACGGCTACGAGTCCCGAGCGGACTCCGCGCGAACCGCATCGACGTGGCTGCTGCGGCTCGGCGGGATCGCCGCGGTGGGCGGCGTTGTCCTCGTCGTGGGCGGCGCGGCGACGAGAAGCGACTGAGCAGCCGGTCATCCGTCGCGGCTCCGCGATGAGGCCACCACTGTCGCCCGGCTGCTTCCGCCTTCTGCGATCAGCCCAGGCTGAAGGGCTGATCCTACAGCGTCACCCAGGGCCGATAGGTCACGTGATGCGCACCTATCGGCCCACGTCACCTATCGGCCCACCGCCGAAATGACTGCGGTGTCACTGATTTCGAGCAGCCGACGACGCGCCTTCGGATCGTCGGCCTGCGCATGCGGACGGCTCTGCCTGGTGCCGTTGAAATACCGCCCTGTCATCTGCGACAGGCCCGGGTCGCAGATCAGCCGGAGGGTCGCGTCCGAACCTTCGGCGACGGTACTGATCGGCGTGACGCCGGATTCCAGCACCATGGTTGTCGCCATGAGGGTGGCCGGGTGCAGGGCGTTCACGGTGACACCGGTCCCGTCGAGTTCCTCGGCGTACTCGATGGTCGCCATGATCATCGCCAGCTTGGCTCGGCAGTAGGCGGTGTACACGTCGTAGTCGTGCTCGGGGGTCGGATCGTCGAGGTCGATCTCCCGCTGCCCGGCAGAGGCTACGTTCACCACCCGCGCCGGAGCCGAGGTCCGTAGCAGCGGAAGCAACCGCCGCGTCAGCCGATATGGGGCCAGATGGTTGACCGCCCACAGTAATTCGTTGCCGTCGGCGCTGAGTTCGCGCCTCCCGTCCGACCGGCCTCCGGTGCCGGCATTGTTCACGAGCACATCCAATCGCGAAGTACGGGCGATGATCTCGTCGGCCAGCCGGTCCACCTCCGTAAGTCGCGACAGGTCAGCCAGGATGATCAGCGGAGCGTGTCCGCCCGCGGCTGTTATCTCGGCGGCGATCGCTGCGGCCCGATCCGGGTTGCGGCCGTGCAGGATCAGCCGGGCACCCGCTGCGCCGAGCCGCACCGCGAGGTCGCGACCGAGTCCGTCCGTCGCACCCGTGATCAGCACAGTTCGATCGACCACCCGGTCGATAGCGTTGTCGCTCATAGTCTTTCCTTGCAGTCTCATGTCCCGTCCTCGGTCCGGATACTGACCGAAGTTGCGGTCAGGTCGAGCGCGACGTGCGTGCCGAGAGGCGTGTGCACGACGCGCGGCTCACCGGTGGCCGGCATCGGCACGCCGTTCACGACAACCTCGACCCAGCGGACGATGGCGTCGCCGTCGCGCTGCGAGTGACGAACGATCACGACATCACAGGGGATCGACTCGGTCATCGACGACGAACCCGTGTTGGCGGCGGAACCGGCGATTCGAACCGAATTCACCGCGTTGTCTCCGCCGTGGCGACGAGCGTCGCCCGGCCCAGGATGTGGCCGGCGATGGTGAAACCGAGCAGGGCCGGAGTGGAGTCGGCGGCGATGCCGATGTCATCCACATCCAGAGCGTGCACGGTGACGAAATAGCGGTGCTCACCGTGACCCGCAGGCGGTGCCGCACCGATGTATCGAGGTAGCCGCGCGTCGTTCGGCAATTGGAAGGAGCCGACCGGCAAACCACTACCCGCGTCGTCCCCGGCGCCCTCGGGAAGGGTCGTGGTCGTGGCCGGGATGTTGGCGACGGCCCAGTGCCAGAAGCCAGAACCGGTGGGGGCATCGGGGTCGTACACGGTGACGGCGTAGCTCTTGGTGCCCGCGGGTGCGCCGCTCCAACTCAACTGCGGGGAAACGTCTTTGCCCCCGGAGGTACCAGAGGACCACTGTGCGGATGGCCAGGCCGCGCCGTCGCTCACCGTGGTGCTGGTGACCGTGAACGAGGCCGCCTCGGGGAGACGGGCGAAGGGATCGTTTGCGCTCATCGTGTCGCGCCTTTCGAGTCGTACCGAACGTGCAAGATCGACGATAACAGAGATAATCGATGATTTGTAGAATCATCTATGATTGAGCGAGGGCTCGGGAAAATCCCACCCAGCCCACGAAGCAGATGCTGTCCGAGCAGGTCTACGCACAACTGCGGAACGCGATCATGCGCGGCTGGTACGCGCCCAGCGACGCGCTCGAGCCGCAGGATCTAGCCAGGCAACACGGCGTCAGCGAAGGATGGGCCGGGGCCCATCGGGTCTTCCATCGCGCCCTCTTGGAATTCGGATAGCGGGCGCGGTCGGTGCGGCCCGGTCGTAGCGCATAGTGGTTCACGGGTCGGCGTCGCGGGCGGCGATCTGGGCATCACGTGGGTCGACTCCAGCGTCGAGCATGATGGTGACGAAGGTGTGCTTTGTGTCCACAGAGGCCGTGTGCGGACGAGTGAATGCTGGCATTGGCCAGGGGAATCCCGGTAGCGTAATCGCTGCGTTTGACGATCTGAATCATCACTGTGAGAACGGTTTTCGTCCATGTGACGAGTCGTCCGGCGTATCCGCCGTCGGACCAGACCAGGCTGACGGTGGAGAACTTCGCCCGCATCGCTGCCAGCACGCGGTGGGCGCCGTCGTGGTCCTGGATGGCCGCGGCGGTGACCACGACGGTCAGCAGCAGCCCCAGCGCGTCGACGGCGATGTGGCGTTTGCAGCCGTTGGTTTTCTTGCCTGCGTCGTAGCCGCGGTCGATGCGATGTCTAGTTGTCCAGCGTTAGACGGAGAATCGGGTTGATCCCGGTCAGCATGGCGATCAGCTGGCTCGCTCCACGACGCACCTGCTCATCAGGGTCCCTGGTCAATATCTCGCACTCTCGCACAGCGGCGTCCCGGTCACGGGAGTACACCCCGAATACGTCGAGCACCGCTGTGTGGATCCAGTCGGCGTGGTCCGGGTCGGCCGCAGCGAGCCCTGAGCCGACCGCTGCGAACCCGGCCACGTCCCGACGCCGGAGCAATGCCTCCACTGTCGCGCGGGTAACGAATGTGTCGCAGCTATCAAGCACGAGACCCAACAGCGGTCCCCTGGTCTCGGGCATCTCGGCGAAGCTGGCCAGGCAGCGACCTGCGTCCGCCCTGTCTCGGTAGTCGGGGCTTCCCGCGAGCTCGATCAGCCCGACCACCACAGCGGCTCTCACCTCGTTGCTCATGGACGCATTCTTCCCGCGACCACGATGGGAGGTCCATCGACTTCCTGCCGAGCCAAGATTCACCCGCAATATCGGTTGACTCAGTTCTCAGACGCTCCCTCAGATATCGATCCTCCGTTTCCACCATGGGAGGTCGTGCGGGGCGAACGGGTCGTTGACCGTCCGGGCGATGACACGATCGTCGAGCGGTCCGAGCTCTCTCCGCAGTTCTCGTTGGGCCCGGGACCGGAGAGAGCAGGCGGCCCGCTCTAGCAGCGTCCTGACGTGGCAATAGCCGCTGCGCAGGTTCGAGTCGTCATGTTCGTAGTCGGGTGCCAGGTCTCGATGTGAACGCAGGCCCGCGTCGGCCCATCGCCGGAAGGCGTGGGCGACGGACCCGGGGCGCAGGCCGTGGGAGCGTTCGAAATCAGCGATCTGGCGATTCGCAGCGGGCGAGAGCCGTCTGATGACAGGAGGTCGCCGGTAGATAGCTGCAGGTCGGGCGTGTGCGGTGTGTCGCGGTAGCCGTGACCTGATCTCACCCGGTGATCGGCGAGGCATGGGAACTTCCAGGGGACCGGATATCGAAGGGTTCCCGCTGACTCAATCGGCGGCACAGTCGAAGGCGGCCCCGTATATCACCGGCGATAGACGCTCGCGGGTCCGGTCGGCGGCAGTTGTGGACGATCGAGCGCACGTTCGGGTTGCCGTCGATACGCGAGCACTGCGAGCAGACCGGGAAACACGCCCCAGACGGATACCAGCACCAACCAAAACAACGGTGGCTGCGGGACCGGGCCAGGCTCGGGATGCTCGTAAGTCGCATGTCCGAAAACCCGTGAGTACCAAACGAGCCAGAGTGCGAAATCGGCGAAGAACAACGAGCAACCACCAAGGATCACCCACCTCCACCCGCTCGCAGCACCAGCGATCAACGCCACACCTGCCATACCCACAACAATCAGCTTGGTAACGAGTAGGGCGTGACTGCCAGCCGAGACCTCCTCGTCAGGCATACCTTCGACCAGCAAGACGAACGCGTAGAGCAACACCAGCAAAGCAGCGACACAGGCGCCGAGCCCGGAGAAAACGCGCGTCCAGACGCTCGATGACAACAACATGACGGCATGCTAGTCATAAAGACTTCTCCCGGCAGAACGCGCGATTGCAGACCGCGGTTCCCTTGGAAACTGCTGGGCGCGTTGAAAAGTCATACGTCACGTCATCGTCCACAACGGCGGCTCCCCGCACTGAGCCGCCCGGCAACGGTGCTATCCGCAGTGACCGCGCGATGGCTGTGTCGAGACCGGCCTCGTCGCCGTCTGAGCCGGGTGCGGGGCACACTGAGGGGGATGAGATCCGAGGTGACCACCCGCCGCACGCGACCGCGTAACCGTCGCGCGATCATCCTCGACGCCGCGTTCGACGCGTTCGCGCACGACGGATATCACGACACCTCGATGGCGATGGTCGCCGCCACGGTGGGCATTTCTCCCGGGGCCCTCTACCGGCATTTCGACAGCAAGCAGCAACTCCTCGGCCAGTGCCTGCTCGCCGGATTGGACGACGCGCTGGTTCGGCTCGAGACCGCCTACCGACGGTCCCCCGCCGACGACGCGGTAGTCGCCGAACTGGTCCAGGTGGCGCTGGACCGCCGCGGCCTACCGCGGTTGTGGCAACTCGAATTCCGTCATCTGCACCCCACCGACCGGATCGCGGTGCTCCTGCGGGCCGCCCGGCTGACGGAGTTTCTGCGCCGCACCCTGCGGGCGCAACGACCGGAGCTTCGACCCGCCGATGTGGAGCTGCTGAGCTGGGCGGCCTTCTCGGTCGCGGCGAGCCCGGCCTACCACCGGCTCGAGCTGCCCCCACCGGTCGCGGCGCGAGTACTCGTCGCGACCGCGCGCGCGGTTCTGGCCGTAGAGCTCCCGGCGAACGGGGCGCGCGCCACGCATGTTCGCGCGCACTGGGCGGCGCGCGACCGTCCCGGGCTCGACCGCACGGAGCGTCGCGAACGCATACTCGCCGCAGCCGCCCACTTGTTCACCGACTACGGCTTCCCCGGGGTGAGCATCGACGACATCGGCGCAGCCGTCGGAACCACCGGCCCTGCCGTCTACCACTACTTCGACAGCAAGGCTCAACTGCTCGACGAGATCGTCCGCAGGCACGACGAGTGGGTCCACCTGCTGGTCTCCCGCGCGCTGTCCCACGGCCGGGACCCCGGGGAAGCGCTGCGGACCCTCACCCGCAACTTCGCCCGGTTCGGCGTCGACGAACCTGATCTGCTCGCCATCACGGTCAGCCAGACCCGATACCTGCCGACGGCCGCCGAACGCCGGTACCGGCAGGTCCGCCAGGACGGCATCGGCCGCTGGGCCCGCATGCTGCAGGCACTCCGTCCCGAATTGGCCCCGCCCGTGGCGCGCATGCTCATCCGCGCGGCGACCACGGTGGTCATCGAAGCGGTCCGCAACCCACGGCTGGCCGGGCGACCCGACCTGGTCGAGGCACTGGTCGCGGTGGCCGAGCGGATTCAGGCCGTCCCGCTCGAGCCCGCACGACCCGGAAAGTGATTCACGCCACTTACGGGCCGTTCACCGGTGGCCGCCGACGGCCGGTTACCAGCCACTGGCCCCCGCCGTCCCCGTCGACCCCGTTTTAGCCCCCGTTCACTTAGCGTTGCCCACCGCGCGGCCGTGCCGCACAGTGTGCCGCGGGAGCCGCACCGCGCACCCATTCCTCCCTGGACGCGCCGCGTCCCCGGCCCATCGAGAAGGCAACGTTCGTGAGTCATTACAAGAGCAACGTACGAGACCTCGAGTTCAACCTGTTCGAGGTGTACGGACTCGAAACCGTCCTCGCGGCAGGCACTTTCGGTGATATGGACGCGGATACCGCGCGCTCGGTGCTCAGCGAGGCGGCGCGGCTCGCCGAGGGGCCGGTCGCGGCGCCGTACGCCGAGGCCGACCGCAATCCCCCGACATTCGACCCGGCCACGCACACGGTGTCGCTGCCGGAGTCGTTCAAGCGCGCCGTCCGCGCCTGGTACGACGCGGAGTGGTGGCGCCTTGGCAAGTCCGAGGCGATCGGCGGTGTGCCTGCGCCCGCGATCCTGGAGTGGGCGGTCACCGAGTTCGTGCTCGGCGCCCAGCCCGCCGCGCACATGTACAGCATGGGTCCGGTGATGGCCGACATCCTCGACCGCGTCGGCAACGACCTGCAGCGCGAATGGGCCCGCCTCATCGTGGAACGCGGCTGGGGCGCGACGATGGTGCTGACCGAACCCGACGCCGGTTCCGACGTCGGCGCGGGCCGGACCAAGGCGATCGCGCAGGAGGACGGCTCCTGGCACATCGAGGGTGTGAAGCGTTTCATCACCTCCGCCGACTCCGACGACCTGTTCGGCAATATCACGCACCTGGTCCTCGCCCGTCCGGAAGGCGCCGGTCCCGGCACCAAGGGCCTGTCGCTGTTCGTCGTCCCGAAATTCCACTTCGACTCCGCCACCGGAGACCTCGGTGATCGCAACGGCGTGTTCGTGACAAACGTCGAGCACAAGATGGGTCTGAAAGCCTCGGCCACTTGTGAACTCACCTTCGGCGGCCACGGCGTTCCCGCCAAGGGCTGGCTGGTCGGCGACGCGCACAACGGCATCGCGCAGATGTTCGAGGTCATCGAGAACGCGCGCATGATGGTCGGCACCAAGGCCATCGCGACCCTGTCGACCGGGTACCTGAACGCCCTCGAGTACGCCAAGACCCGCGTCCAGGGTGCCGACCTGACCCGCATGGCCGACAAGACCGCGCCCCGCGTCACGATCCTGCACCACCCCGACGTGCGCCGCTCACTGCTGATGCAGAAGGCCTATGCCGAGGGCCTGCGTTCGGTGTACCTGTTCACCGCCGCGCACCAGGATCCCGAAGTCGCGCAGCATGTTTCGGGTGCCGACGCCGAACTGGCCGCCCGCGTGAACGACCTGCTGCTCCCGATCGTCAAGGGTGTCGGCTCCGAGCGCGCCTACCAGTACCTGACCGACTCGCTGCAGACCTTCGGTGGCT
>NZ_JBHXAY010000124.1:0-19100 GCF_042728775.1 Nocardia sp. NPDC060259 | reverse complement strand
GGTGTCTTCGTTCCGCCGCACGCGATGGCGCTCCCACCGGGTGTCGTCGCCGACCCGGAGGTATGTCAGATGAAGGTTTCGCGCGGTGACGTCGTCGGTTCGGCGGGGGAGCGGTGAGATGCTGCAGTCGGCTCGGGGGTCGATGCTGCCCGGTCGCGATGTGCTGCTCGCGGCGTTTCGGGGTTTGCCACACGATGGCCATCCGATCCTCGACGCGGCGGGTGAGCTGGCCCAGCTGCATGCCTTGCGGGAGCGGACACCGCTGAGCGAGTCGGCGCCGATCGACCGGCGCAGGGCGCAGCTCATGCGGGCGATCGACCGCTGGGTGATCCTGGCCGCGCCGGTGCCGTCCGCCGCGGCCGACGAGCACTGCGAAACCCTGGGCGGACTGGTCGACCGGCTGGCCAGGCACAGCACCCAGGCGTTCGTCGCGCCTGCCGGTGCGCCCGACTCGGTCCACCACGACGAATGGGTTCGGCTCGACGATCTCGCCGACAGCTATCAGCGTCTCGTCGACGATCTGTGGGCAGGGGTGCGCAGCCTGCCTGCGCACACGTACTGATGCCCCAGGAACTCTTGGGCCGGTGGCGGTTTCGTACGACGTATCATTGGGCGTGAGCATTCACGCTGATTCGTCCGGCACCGGGCCCGACCCTGCCTGCGCGTGGTCGCCGGATCGGCCCGATGCGTGTCCGGCTTTATCCGCCGTCGACGGCGGTCGCGCCGGGTCGTCGGCCCTGTCGGTCGTCTTGCCGATTCGTCCGCGCACCGCGTCCACCGACGGAGCCCCGCTGTTCTGTGTGGCTGGTGAAGCGGGACTGGCCTGGAATTACGCTGGTCTGGTCACGCACATCGATCCCCGCGTCCCGATCTACGGGCTGCAAGCCACCGTTACCCCGACGCCCCGCACGATCCGCGACTACGCCGCCCGCTATGTTGCCGAGATCCGCCGGATCGCCCCGCGCGGTCCCTACCAACTACTCGGCTGGTCCGCGGGCGGTTTCGTCGCCCACGAGATCGCGGTGCTCCTGCGCGCTGCCGGTGACCACGTCCGGGTGGTACTGCTCGACACCGACCCCGCCGCCCGCGGAGCCGTTGCGCCGCAGCGGCTCTCGGCCGGACGATTCGTCGCCCGATTCGGCCCGCTGCTCGGAGTCGAGACCGGCACAGCCGAACTCTCTGCCGACGAGACCGCCGCGATCGTCACCGCAGCCCTAGCCGGGACAGTGGAACTCACCGGCGCCGACCTGGACCGGATCGCCGACGCGGCGGACACGACAGCGCGGATGGTGGCCGGTCATCGCCCCTCGCTTCTCCCCGGAGATCTGACCGTCTGTGTCGCGGGCCGCGCGCCCGACGGCGAGGACCGGCCGAATCCGGAAGTCGCGGTAGGCAACTGGCGTCCGTACGTCGAAGGCGAAGTCACCGGCATCGTCCTGGATGCGGCGCCCGACGAGCTGACCGCACCGGAGCTGCTGCCCGAGATCGCCCGCGTCCTCGGCACGGCCACCGCGACGTCGACAACCGGCGTCGCACGCTGATCGCGATCCGCCGCGATCGGCAGGCCTGTCGCTACTGAGCGATATCGGCGCGTGCCTGGGCGATCAGCGCCGCCGAATCGCGCGGGCTCAACGCCATCGCGCGCAACTGGTCGAAGATCACGCCGAACCGGCGGATCTCGGAGTGCCCTTCGACGAGGTCGTGCACCGACATGCTCTCCACGTACACCAGTTCGGGGTCGACCGGATTGCGGAAGTCGAGCAGCGTGAACGAGCCTGCCATGCCGGGATGAGCGCCCGCGTCGAACGGCAGCACCTGCAGGATCACATTCTTGCGCTTGGTCTCGAGCAGCAGCCGGTCGAGCTGACCTGCCATCGTGGCAGGCCCGCCGACCACCCTGCGGATCGCCGCCTCGTCCATCACCACCCAGAGCTCGAGCGGCTCCTCCTTCGTCAGGTTGACGGCACGATCCATCCGCGCCTTCGCCCTGCTCTCCATCACCGCGGCATCGAGGCGCGGCATCGACGTGTCGATCACGGCCGCGGCGTAGTCGAAGGTCTGCAGCAGGCCGGGCACGGTCGAGGTCTGGTACTGGCGGGCAGACAGCGCTTCTGCTTCGAAATTGATGTACGTGGCGTAGACGTCGGACAGCGCGCCCTCATAGGCGTGCGACATACCGGGTTTGAGCGCGTCGGTGAGCAGGCTGAGTGCTTCATCGCGCGTTCTCTCGTTGACCTGATACAGGTCGAGCATCGCGCCGAGAGTGCGGCGTTGCGGGCGAGCCTGCGCCATTTCGATGCGATACAGCGTGGTCACGTTGATGCCGGTACGAGCGCTGACATCTTCCTTGCTCAAACCCGCGGTTTCGCGCAACTCGCGCAACATGGCGGCGAGCCGGCGCAACCGGACGGTCAGTGTCGTGCGCTTGCCTGCCATGGTTCCCCTTCTCCTGTGGCGCGCTTCGTGAATCGCATTATTGCGCTGTGGGGCGCCGATGTCACGCGATCGGCGAAGAAGGCAGGCCGTCGCGCATAGCAGGAGGTCGACGCGCTCGAAGACACGCCGTAAAGCCGTGCTGCCCTGCGGATGTGACCGCCGGTTCTGTCAGGGTGGCTTTACTGCAGGAGTGACAACGCAATCTTGCGTTTCGTCTTGTGAGCGAGCATGATCCAGTTAGCCTGGTTGCGAGCAATCCGAACAGAAGACCGGGATAACCGAATCGAGAGCCAATCATGTTGGTACACAAATCTTGGGTGTCGGGTGAATTCGGGGCGTTGCGATGAGCGCGCCGGTGATGGGGGTACTGCCGACTGCGCCGCAATTGTTGTGCGCATTCCAGGGCAGGCGTTTTCAAGATCGAGAATTGTTGCGGTCGGCGCACGCGCTCGCTGAACTGCACGAACGGCGAGCACAGGTGCGCGATGCCGCGCTGATCGCCGAAATCGATTGCCGTCGCAGCGAACTCGTCGACGATATCAACGACTGGATCGTGCAGGAGATCCCGTTGCATCGCAACGGCGCGTCACTGCACACCGAGAGTCTGGGCGCCGTCGTCGACCGGATGGCGCGCAGCTGGGTGGATGCCAACCAGGCCATCGACCTCGACGGTGCGCGCAGCGACAGCACGCACAAGCACTGGTACCACCTTGCCGAGCTGGTCGACGGCTACACCGATCTGGTCACCGACGTGGCCGGTGGCAGGCGCAGGCTGCCTGAGCAGTAGCTCATCACGCGTGCTCGGGTGACAGCATGGCCTCGAAGGCGATGCGGTCACCCCGGTACAGCGATCGCACCCGTTCGACGGGTGCGCCGTCGGCGTCGACACTGCGCCGGTGCAGCAACAGCATCGGCAGCGCGGTGGTGCATTCCAGCAGTCCCGCCTCGCGCGGCGCGGCGAGCACGGTTTCGATGCGTTCGCGCGCGGCGGCGAAGGCGACGCCGGTCGCGCGGATCGCCGCGTACAGCGAGGTGGTCGGGTCGTAGCTGCCGCGCAGGCCGCCGAAACGGTGCAGCGGCAGGTAGGTGCTCTCCAGTCCGATACGTTCGCCGTCGGCGAGCAGCACCCGTTCCAGGTGCATCACCTCGGTGCCCGGCTCCAGTTCCAGGTCGGCGGCGGTCTCCGCGTCGGCGGGGACGTCTTCCCAGGCGACGAGAATGCGGCCGGGTGTCCGGCCGAGTTTGATCGCGCCCTCGGTATAGGACTGCAGCGACAGCGGCTGGGTGAGTTTCGGGCGCGAGACCACAGTGCCCCGGCCGCGGCGGCGAATCTTGCCCTCCACCAGTAGTTCTCGCAGTGCCTGGCGCACCGTCTCGCGGGCGACGCCGAAGCGGGCGGCGAGGTCGCGTTCGGACGGCACCGGGTCGCCTTCGCCGAGATCGGCCAGGATGGCGTCGATCTCGGTGCGAACCAGGAACACCTTGGGAACGCGCGTCGTGTGCGGTGCTTCCATGCCGTCCAGCCTACATGGATTGGTCTATACCAAAATTTAACCTGCCGTTCTCGCTGCCCACACCTATCGGTCTAGACCATTTGTCACCATCATTGGCATGCGATTGGTCATCATCGGTGGCGGAATACTCGGCACCGCACACGCCTGGGCGGCGATCGCCCGTGGCCACGAGGTCGTTCAGCTCGAACGCGAACGTGCGGCACGCGGTGCGACGGTCCGCAACTTCGGCCTGGTCTGGGTCTCCGGCCGGGCGGCGGGTGAGCTGGAGCTCACCCTGCGTTCGCGCGAGCTGTGGGAGGAGATCGGCGGCCGGGTCGCCGGTGTCGGTTTCCGTCCAGCCGGATCGATCACGCTGGTGCGCACCCCCGCCGAACTCGCCGTCGCGGAGGCCGCGGCCGCGGGTGCGACGGCGCAGGCGCGTGGCTTCGCCCTGCTCGATCCCGACGACGTGCGCGCGCTCAACCCGGCACTGCGTGGCAAATACCTTGCCGGACTGCACTGCTCGACCGATGCCGCGGTGGAATCGCGCCAGGCGCTGCCAGCGCTGCGCGCCCACATGGCGAGCAGCGGCCGCTACACCTTCCACGAGGGCACCGAAGCCCGTTCGGTACTCGATACCGGATCGGGTGCCGTCGTCGTGGACGATCACGGCCGCCGCCACGAGGCCGACCTGGTCGTGCACTGCCCCGGCGCCGCGCACTCCGGCCTCACTCGCGAGCTCGCCGGTGAGCTGCCGGTGCGCCGGGTCCGGCTGCAGATGATGCAGACGGCGCCGCTCGGCGAACCGCTCACCACCGCGATCGCCGACGGCGACAGCTTCCGCTACTACCCGGGTTTCGCAGGCGCCGAAGTGGATTCGCTCGCCGCCGAGCAGTCCCAGACCGCGACCGCCGCCGAGCACAGGATGCAGCTGCTGTGTGTGCAGCGCCTGCACGGCGGCCTGACCATCGGTGACACCCACGAATACACCGAGCCGTTCGCCTTCGACGTCGACGAGGCGCCCTACTACCACCTCACCGAGGTGACCGAGGAGCTGCTCGGCCGCAAGCTGCCGCCGATCGTGCGCCGCTGGGCAGGCGTCTACAGCCAGAGCGTCGACCCCGACACCATCGTCACCCGGGTGCAAGCCGACACCAACGTCTGGGTCGTCACCGGCCCCGGCGGCCGCGGCATGACGCTGGGCCCCGCCATCGGCGAGCAGACCGCCGACCAGATCGGATTGTGAGGACAACCATGCCGGACAACAGGATTCAGCTCGCCGTCCTCGACATGGCAGGCACGACCGTCGCCGACGGCGGACTGGTGCTGCGCGCCTTCGAAGTCGCCGCCACCGCCGCCGGGATCGACACCGAAGGCCCGCGCCGCGACGAGGCTCGCCGGTACGTGGTCGACACCATGGGACAGTCCAAGATCGAGGTGTTCCGCGCGCTGCTCGGTGACGAGAACGCCGCCAAGGCAGGCAATCTCGCCTTCGAAGCCGCGTACGACGCTCTGATCGACGAGGCCGACATCGCACCCGTTCCCGGTGCGGTCGAGGCGATCACGGCGCTGCGTGCGGCGGGCGTGCGGGTCGCGCTGACCACCGGATTCAGCCGCGGCACCCAGGACAAGCTGCTGGCCGCTCTCGGCTGGGCCGATCTGGTCGATCTCACCCTCGCGCCCTCGGACGCGGGCCGCGGGCGCCCCTACCCCGACATGGTCCTGACCGCGGCCCTTCGCCTCGGCGTCGACGCGGTCGACCGGATCGCCGTGCTCGGTGACACCACCAGCGACATCGCGACCGGCCTCGCCGCGGGCGCCGGCATCGTCGCCGGCACCCTCACCGGCGCGCACACCGCCGACCAGCTGCGCGCGGCGGGCGCGACCCACGTGGTCGCCTCGGTCGCAGAGTTCCCCGCACTCGTTCTCTGATCGCGTGTCGCGGCGGCCGTCGCGGTATCTCCCACCGTCCCTGCGATTCCCCCTCGACACCAAGCCGAAAGTTGCTGTAATCGTGCGTACTTCCCTCACCGCGCGCCGCTTGTCCAGGGCCGCGCTGCTGCTGGCCGGCGTCACCGCCGTCGCGTTCACCGCGGCCTGCGGTGGCACCGGCACCGAATCCGCGGACGGCAGGACCGTCACCGTGTACTCCGCCGACGGTGTCGGTGGCTGGTACAAGAACCGCTTCGCCGAGTTCACCAAGGAGACCGGCATCGCGGTCAACCTGGTCGAGGCGGGCTCCGGCGAGGTCGTCAACCGCGTCGACAAGGAACAGTCGAACCCGCAGGCCGACGTCGTCGTCACCCTGCCGCCGTTCATCCAGAAGGCCAAGGAGTCGGGCCTGCTGCAGCCGAGCGGCATCGACACCGCCGCGATCCCCGCCGCGGACAAGGACGCCGAGGGCACCTACGTGACCCTGGCGAACAACTACCTGTGCTTCATCGCCAACCCCGCGGTCGACGCCTCCGCGCTGACCTGGGAGGACCTGCTGAAGCCGGAGTACAAGGGCAAGCTGCAGTACTCCACCCCCGGCCAGGCCGGCGACGGCACCGCCGTGCTGGTGCTGCTGCAGCAGCTGCGCGGCAAGCAGGGCGCGCTGGACTACCTGGCCGCGCTGCAGGCCAACAATGTGGGCCCGTCCTCGTCCACCGGCAAGCTGCAGGCCAAGGTCGACAAGGGTGAGCTGCTGATCGCCAACGGCGATGTGCAGATGAACCTGACGACGGTGAAGGAGAAGGGCTCCATGTTCGACGTCTTCTTCCCCGCCGCCGACGGCAAGCGCTCCACGGTGCCGGTGCCCTACGTGATGGGCCTGGCCAAGGGCGCGCCGCACAAGGACGACGCCACCAAGCTGATGAGCTTCCTGCTCGCCACCGACGCGCAGAGCAAGCTGGGCCCCGAGGCGTTCGCCGTGTCGCCGCGCACCGATGTGGCCGCCCCCACCGAGGGTGGGCCTGCCGCCGCGCTGAAGGGTGTCGACGTCGTCGCGGTCGACTGGAACAAGGTCCTCACCGAGCTGGACGCCGACCTCGCGGCGTACCAGAAGGCAACCGGCAGCTGAATCCGGCTGTGCTGTAAGGGAGTTGACGATGTCCGACGGTGACCTCCGCATCAAGTCCGCCACGCGCACCGCGGCGGCGGCGAACGAGCAGGCGATCGTGTTCGACCGGGTCGGGGTCAGGTACGGCAGGGGCCGCAAGGCCGCGGTCGCGCTGGCCGATTTCACCCTGCGCGTCGCCGTCGGCGAGACCGTCGCGCTGCTCGGCCCGAGTGGGTCGGGCAAGTCGACCGCGCTCAAGGCGCTGGCCGGGTTCGTCCGGCCTACCTCGGGCGCGGTCCGGCTGGCAGGCCGCGACGTCACCGATCTCTCGCCCGCCAAGCGCGGGATCGGTGTCGTCGTCCAGTCCTACGCGCTGTTCCCGCACATGAGCGTGCACGGCAATGTCGCGTTCGGGCTGAGATCGCACCGGATCCCGCGCGCCGAGATCGGCGCGCGGGTCACCGAGGCGCTGGACATGGTCGGGATGGCAGGCTACGCCCAGCGGCTGCCGCGCGAGCTGTCCGGCGGCCAGCAGCAGCGGGTGGCGATCGCCCGCGCGCTGGCGATCCGGCCCAAGGTGCTGCTGCTCGACGAGCCGCTGGCCGCGCTCGACGCGCAGCTACGGCACTCGATGCTCGGCGAGCTCCAGCGGTTGCGGAAAGCCTTGCCCGACACGGCGATGCTGTATGTCACCCACGATCAGGCGGAGGCGCTGGCACTGGCCGACCGGATCGCGGTGATGCGTGATTCCCGGCTGGTCGACGTCGATACCGCCGAGAACTTGTGGCAGCGTCCCCCTTCCGATTTCACCGCCGGATTCCTCGGAGGGGCGAACCTGGTGCCGTGCACGGTCGATCACATCACCGGTACCGCGGCGCTGGTCACCGCCGGTACCGCGACCTTGCGTGCCCAGGCGCCGCCGCCCGGTGTCGGGCTGGCCGACTGGGCGCCGAACGATGCTGCGTTGCTGTGCATCCGGCCGCACACGATCACCGTCGGCAAGACCGGCGACCGCGACGCCCTGCGCGCCACCGTGCTGACCTCCATGTGGCGCGGCGCGTCGACCAGGGTCGAGCTGGCGGTCGACGGCCTGCCCGGTGAGCTCGCCGCCGACGTGCCGGGCCACTTCACCCCCGAGGTCGGCGCGGTCGTCGGCGTGCGGCTGCCCGATCCGGCCGGTGTGCTGATCCCCAATGCCGTCGGCGGCGGCGGAAGTGCCGGTGCCGCAGACAGTTCTGATCGTCGGCAGGGGAACGCGTCATGAACGCCATCGCTGTGCCGCTCGCCTCGGCCGTGGGCGGCACCGTGATGCGAGGGTGCCGAGGCTGTCTGACAGGTCGAAGCTTCGTGACCGAGACAGCTTTCCCCACCACCTCGGCGGGCTCGAACCCGACATGGCCACTTTCGACTCGGTGTAGCGGCGCGGAGGTGCGGCGATGAGTACTCCGGTCCTCGATCAGCCGGTTCCTGCGGCTGAGGTGAAACCCGCTCCCACGCGGCGTTCGTGGCTGCCGGTTCTGTGGACGTTGCCACCGGTGCTCGTCGTGCTCGGCATCGCGGGCTACCCGATCCTGCGGGTGCTCACCGAGTCCACCCAGACTCCGACCGGGCGCGGCACCGAGGTGTGGACCTCGGTGCTCGGGTCCGAAGCGTTCCGGGAAGCGTTGTGGCGCACCGTGTCCATCGCCGTCTGCGCGGCGGCGGGGTGCCTGGTGCTCGGGACGTTCCTGGCGATCGTGCTGGCATTCGTGCCGTTCCCTGGTTCGGGGGTGGTCGGCAGGCTCATCGACACGATCTTGACTCTGCCGTCGTTCCTGATCACCCTCGCCTTCACGTTTCTCTACGGAACGGCGGGCGCGGTGAACGCGCTGCTGGCCGAAGTGACCGGCGCCACCGAGCCGGTCGTCGACTTCCTCACCACCCCGCTCGGGGTGATCCTGGCCGAGATCACCTACTTCACCCCGTTCGTGGTGCGGCCGGTGCTCGCCGCGTTCGCACAGCTGCCGCGCGAACAACTCGATGTGGCAGCGAGCCTCGGCGCGTCACCGTGGCGGGTGCTTCGGCAGGTAGTCCTGCCCGAGGCGTGGCCCGCGCTCGCGGCGGGCGGCAGCCTGGTGCTGCTGTTGACGCTCAACGAGTTCGGCATCGTGCTGTTCACCGGAGCCAAGGGCGTGATCACCCTGCCCGCGTTGATCTACACCCGCGGCATCGTCACCTTCGACCTGCCCGGCGCCGCCGTGCTCGCCTCGGTGCAGGTGCTGCTCTCGCTCACCCTGTATCTCGCCTACCGGCTCGTCTTCGCCCGGTTCACCACCCGCCCGAAGGGGGACTGATCGTGCTCGTCTGGACTCCTCGGGGAAAAGCTCTGGTACTAGGCGTGTTCGCGCTGGTGGTGGCGGTCGTCTTCGTGGCCCCGATCGCCACGGTGGTCGCCGCCGCACTGGCGGGCAGCTGGACCGGCCCGCTGCCGTCGGACCTCGGCTTCACCAATGTGGGCAACGCCCTCAGCGGTGAGCAGGCCGCCAGCCTGTCGGTGAGCCTGCAGACCGCACTGCTGGCCGGCGCGATCTCGCTGGTCATCGGCACCTGGGCGGCACTGGCTTCGCGGGAAGCGCCCGGCTGGCTGCGCCGCTTCACCGACGCGGTGTTCCACCTGCCGGTCGCGGTGCCTTCGGTCGCCGTCGGTCTCGGTGTGCTCATCGCCTTCAACGAACGCCCGCTGCTGCTCGGCGGGACCAAGTGGATCGTGATCCTGGCGCACACGGTCCTGGTCCTGGCCTACGCGTTCAGCGCGGTCTCCGCCGCACTGGACCGGCTCGACCCCGCCTACCGTCAGGCCGCCGAATCCCTCGGTGCGGGCCCGGTGCGGGTCCTGTGCCAGATCACCCTGCCACTGCTGCTGCCGGCCCTGGGCGCCGCAGCGGGTCTGGCGGTGGCCCTGTCCATGGGCGAGCTCGGCGCCACGATCATGGTCTACCCCGCCACCTGGAAGACGTTGCCCGTCAGCATCTTCGCCCAGACCGACCGCGGCGAGGTGTTCGACGCCGCGGCCGGAACCACGGTCCTCGTGATGGTGACGCTGGTCGTGCTCGTCGTCCTCGGCCGGGTGCGGGGCCGCGCCGCCTTGCGGTGAGTCGAGCGGTCTCGCTACAGGAGTGCGGCGGCGTCCACGGCAGTGAGACCGCCGTCGACCCGGAGATCATGGCCGTTGATGTAGGCGGCGTCGCCGGAGGCGAGGAAGGCGACAGCGGCAGCGACGTCCTCGGCGGTACCGACCCGACCGGCGGGGGACAGACCCGCGACGCCGGCCTGCGCGGCCTCCGAGAGTTCGGCGCGGAAGGCCGGCGTATCGATGTAGCCGGGGCTGACCGAGTTCACGCGGATCCGGCGCGGCGCCAATTCGGCGGCGAGCGTGCGGGTCAGATTGTGGACGGCGGCCTTGCTCGCCGAGTACAGGGCCGCGCCGGGGACACCCCGGTGGAGGCCGAACGACGCGTTGATGACGATCGCGGCGTGATCGGGCAGCAGCGGCAGCGCCTTCTGGATCGTGAAGAACGCGGCCTTGACATTAGCGGCGATCACGTCGTCGAACAGCGCGCCCGTGACCTGATCGATCGGCTGGAACGAGCCGATACCCGCATTGGCGAACACCACATCGAGCTGACCGAAACGGTCGGCGACGATGGCCGCCATGGTGTCGAGGTCGCCGAGATCGGTGACATCGCCCGCGATACCGTGTGCGCGCTCGCCGAGTTCGGATACCGCAGCGTCGAGCCGGATCTTGTCGCGACCGGTCACCACCACCCTGGCGCCTTCGGCGACCAACCGGTGCGCGGTGGCCAGACCCATCCCACTGGAACCACCGGTGATCAGGGCCGTCTTGCCGTCGAATCGAGAACTGTTGTGCGTCATGGATTCAGCGTGGCCGCTCGCCCGACGCGTCGGCAGTGCGCAGTTATCAGGGGTGTGGCAACACCAGGCTCGCACGGCCCGACGCATCGAGCGTGGCAGTTACCTTGCGCATCAAGCAGATTCGGACAGGCGTAGCCGCGGCAGGCGGGCGAGACGCTCGGCGGTATCGGAGCCCGGCCTCGGGTTGTACAACACCAGCGACCAATTCGGATGGTCGGCGATGGTCAGCGTGGTGGCGTCGAAGTACAGCTCGCCGACCTCGGGATGACGGAGGGCATTCACCGCTTGCAGCGGAGCACCGACCTCATGCCGTTCCCACAGCCGCGCGAACTCCGGCTCAGCGTCAGCGAGTTCGCTCGCCACCCGGTGAAATTCGTCATCGTGCGGTGCGAGCGCGGCATCGGCACGATACGCCGCGACCACCCCGGGCGCCGCCGCATCCCACAGTTCGGGCAGCCCGCGATACCGCGGACTGGTGAAGAAGGTAACCAGGCAGTTGTGTGGCTTCCCGTCCGCACAGCCGAACACCCGCCCGCCGATGACATTGAACGCCAGGATGTTCCAGTACCGATCACGCACCACGGCGGGCCCCCGATCCCAGCCATCGATGAGCTGACGAATCTCAGGAGTCACCTCCGCCCCCGTCGTCCCACTCGCAATCGGCGGATTCAGCCCGGCGAGCAGATACAGATGCGCCCGCTCCGCTTCGCTCAACCGCAAGACCCCCGCCACGGCGTCGAGGACTTCCGCCGACACCGTGATGTCGCGCCCCTGCTCGAGCCACGTGTACCAGGACACCCCCACCCCAGCCAACATCGCGACTTCCTCGCGCCGCAGACCGGGCGTACGCCGCCGTCCCACCACCGGCAGACCCGCCTCGCCCGGACTGATCCGCGCCCGCCGCGACCGCAGGAAATCGCGCAACTCTTCGCGCCGCCGGGCGGATGCCGTACTGACCATAAGACCAAGTTAGCAACGTGGGGTATCCCTACGGTGTTGGTCAAGCTGGATCGGTCGTGGTTGGTTGTGCCGTCGTGGGCGTTTCGGTGTTAGTTCAGTCGTAGTAGGCCGGCGTCGGTGGTTCGGAACCCGCAGGTGTCGCGATAGAAGCTGTTGAGGTGTGGTTCGTAGTCGACGTGGAGCCACTCGACACCGAGCTTGCGCAGGTCCCTGATGAGCGCAGTGACAAGGCTGGCGCCGGCCGGCCGCAGCTTCGATCTACTCGCAGCCCAAGCCGCCTACTGTGACGGCGCGGTAGCCGCCGTGTGGCTCCACGGGTCGACTGACGTTGTCGTCGCGGTCACTGATCTCGACGAAGCTCTCGGGGGCTTGTTCTCCGCCGCAACCGACCGGCAGATTCAAGACCGCACCGAGTGGAACCAGGCGCGCCAGCCAGCTGGGGCTGCTTTCGAACAATTCGTCAACGCGGCGCGCAGGGAGCTCGACCTTCCCCCGGCCCCTGTGAGAGTTTTTCACTCTGCACAGACGCTCCCGACAACCGGGCGCGACTCGGCCGCGATCACCGAACAGCGATGGGGCTCCTGATGACTGCCGCGCTATTGGCAGCGTGCGCTGCTGTCCTCGGTATCGTGATCGGCCGCCTCTGGGACCATCGCACCGAAACAACCCCCTGGCGACGGGATAGACGCGCCGACAGTTACCAGCAGCTCGCCGCCGCTTTCCGTACCAGCTACGACACGATCCAACAGATCGCCTTAGCCAACACAGCAGACGATCGCATCCTCGCGGCCGACAACCACGTGTGGCACAGCGCGCTCAGCAGTGTCTGGATCTATGGCACTCCGGAGGCTGCGCTGGCCGCCACCCGCCTCGACAGAACCCTTAGTCAGTTGTTTGAGGATTCGAAGAACCGTCAACACAGCACAAGCGACAAGGCCTCGGCCGGACTGCTGCACGATCGGGTGACAGCGGCTAGGCAGCTCGAAAAGCTGGTGTGGCCATGACGGCTTCGTACTTGACCGGAGTCAAATTGCCGAGCCTGGACTGGCGCCGACGCCGGTGGTACATCTGTTCGATCCAGGTGACAATCGCAATCCGCCCTCTGCTGGAGAAGGTGTGATCGAAACGTGGGTCAGCCGTGGTGGTACCCGGTATTCAGGGGCCAGCCCTGGCGTAGGTGCAGCGATACGGCTTGAAACACCTTTTGTTCCGATTCGGCATTGTCGGGCAGTTGCACGTGGAGGGCTTTCAAGAGATCGAAGCGGTGCAGTGCCACAACGGCATTCACCAGTTCGCCGTATGTTCCGGCGGAGGCGACGGCAGCTCTATAAGCCAACACGGTGAGAATGACCGTTGCGAGCGTGACGGTGACCAGCCACCAACCCGAAAGTAGGAAAGCAGACACGGCGCCCAGGCAAGCGAAGGCGACACAGAAACGGCAGGCGGAGTCCAGTTGGTCGCGGGCCTCATCTGTGGTTGCGGCTGCGCGTTCAGGGAGGAGGCTGTGCAGGAGCGGCCAGGCTGCCACGATATCGAGGCCGTAGCGATCGGCCATGCGTTCCTCGGCAGCTCGTAGAGTATTGCCAAGGCGGGTGGGCAGGAGACGTTCCCTGCTCGGCAGCCCACTCATCGCAGCCGCAGCGGCGAGCAGTCTGCTGTGATCGGCGGTGGCCGGGTCGTTGGTCTGCTGACGCGCACTCAGGCGGTTCCATCGGAATGTCCAATAGGCTCGCATGGGCAGACCGATGAGTTTCAGCGGGCCTCGGAGCAGCGGATATCCTTCAAGCGTGCGAACAAGGGCAACTTGGAGCGGCTGAAGGACCAGCACCGCGACCAGGACGGCAACCGTGATCAGCGTCCACTGGGTGGCGCTGAGGCCATCAAAGGTCTTCACCAGTTGCTGATGGCTCGGCGGACGACTCGGCGCGCCAGCGGCCAGTTGCACGGCGACGCCCAGCACAACGACAAGCGTTGGAAGGAGCCCGACAACGGTCAGGCGGCGACCCAGATTCTGGCCGAGACCGGGTAGATTCGCAGCCGTCATCAGACCTCGGCCACCATCGCGTCCGAGTGCACCGGACAGTGGGGCACCTCTGGTGTGTACAAGACAAGGCCGAGTCGCCGGGTACACCCAGGTTGTGGACAACGCAGGACAACAACTTCCCAGCGAGGCCGGCCAGGGAGCACCCCACGCCCCGCCAGATCGACATCGCGGCGCAAATACTGCGGCGGCGGTGGCAGCGTGTACGCCGCCTTGCGCGACAGGACGCCGAGAACGTCGCCGTTGTGAAAGACCAGAACCGACATACGCTCATCGGCTGCGTCGAAGTAGTTCAATGCGGCGGTCACCGCGTGGTCAGCATCGACGTCGGCGTTTACGACGATGGCAGGCACGTTCTGGCCAGGTTCGTCCGTCCGGTCCAGTTGCGCCGTCAGCGCTGCGAGCGTGATCATCGAGACTCCTCTGCAGAGAACACCGCTCCTATGTTGCCTTGGCAGACATACGCGGCCCAATACGCCGGGTGAGGGTAGCGCCGGCGCAACGCTTTACGTGCGTCATCGAGCGCAATCGGTGGTGACACACCTTCGCTCAACCTGGTGTAGAAGTCGGTCATCAGCTCAGCGGACTGACGGTCCGGCACCTTCCACAGCGTCATAACCAGGCACCCTGCACCGGCGAGCGTCACCGCCCGGCGCAGGCCGAATACGCCTTCACCCACATGTGAATCGCCGTGGGCAGTGTCGCATGCCGACAGGACAACCAGCTTGGTCCCGGTGAGATCCATATTCGCCACGTCCGCCGCGGTCAGAACACCGTTACCGGCGGCGGGGGGAAGGTCTCTGCCCGCCAGCCAAGAGTTGGCTCCCGCCAAGGCCAGACCTGACCGCAGCATCGGATCGTCAACGCCCGCACCAGACAGCCGCTTGAACACATCGTTCGGCATGACCTCGACGAACTCGATGGGAGTGGACAAGATACCGTCGAGTACGACGAGTTGGCGTTGCGCGTCGGCTGCTGTGATGATCTGACCCACGGCGAACTGTTCGGGACCCAGCACCGGTGGCGGTGCGGCACCCAAGAAGAAGCCGTGAGTGGACAGATGAAGCACCAACGGACTACGGACGCTGAGAACCTCCGATTTGACTGCGTCTGCCCCCGTGACCGGCGTGGTTTCAAGTAGCGCGCCGATCTTCTCCCCCTCGGTGTACGCCCCCGGCAGCGGAGCGAATGGCCCCGTCATACCAGGCGTCGCCAGCAGGTCGAAATCGGGGGCAGTCACCACCATCGGCTCGGTGTGCGATGACGAAACTGTGCTGCGCGCCAAGTCCTGGCCCGCCGACACGTACGACAGCAGCCAGCGATCCATCACGCGCCCGCTGTCGTCGAACGGCAATGCCTCGAACGGCAGACGTGTCAGTTCGCCGTCGGGAGCGAGCATCAGATGCTCGACGCCGTCCAGATGAGGCATCAGCGGTTCGATTAGTGCGCGGCACAATTCAGCAGGACTGTCCGTCTCTGCCTGCTGACCGCTGAATTCCCGGACGGAGCTGTCGATGAGCCGGTCGACCAGATCACCGTCGGCCAGATCGATAACTATCGCATTGCTCAGCTCGCGCAAGATGATGGCCGCGTAGCGAGTTCCGTGCCTCATACCTTCGGCGCTACGGTCCTCAGAGCTGAAGTCGTACACGACGAAGCGGCGGAACTCCACGAGCGCAGCCCGTGGCGGGATCGCAGAGACGAGCTCGCTGAGCGGCGCACCGAACAAGTCCGACTCGCTCACGCGACGAGTGCGAGTGGCGATCTCCGACTCCATGGCGTCGAGCCGCCGACGATAGGCGATTAGCCGATCCTCGTGTTCTTTCTCCTGCCCGAACGCAGGTCCTGCCAGTCGCCACTCCCCGATCGCCGTGCGTAACGCAGCTGCTTCCCTGGCCCGTGCGCGTACCAATATTTCGGTGCCAGGTGTATGTGCGGTCCGATCGATCGATGATCTCGCTGCGCGCGTGGTGAGTCCGTTGCGGCGCAGCGCTGCACTGGCGACAATGGCAGCCGAGTTTGGATCGCCAGGCAGATCGGCGAGCAGCACGGACAGCATCTGGTCCACCCGGAACCGCGACGTATTCGCAGCCGCCAGCCACTGGCGCTGTGACCCACGTCTGAACACTTCGAGCAGCCAGCGGTCGTCCATGACGACCGCCTCGTCGAAGGCTGTGAGAGCCTCGACCGCGCGACCGGTCGAGGCGTACAGCTCAGCAAGGTTAGCGAGCACCGCGCTCAGTGTGTCCGCATTGTCGGGCACTTGGCGCAGCAGGGCCACCGCCTCCGTGAGCCGTTGTTCGCAGTCGTGATCCCGTCGCATCCGATAGTCCAGCCGGGCGAGGCCGTTCAGAAGAGAAGCGCGTTCGGAGGGATCCGCGTCGGTCGGCTGTGCCGCAACGACCTCGCTGAGAGCAGCTCCTGCTTCCTCGTAGCGCCCACTCATCTCGTAGAGCGCACTCAGCGAAGTCAAAACCCCACGCTGCACCGATGACGCCGCCCCCGAATCGCGTAGTACCTTCAACGCGTGCTGATAGTTTTGTTCAGCATGGTGGTAGTACCCCATCCGGTGATAGACCTGCCCGATACTGTGCACGGCACGGGCAATGCCATAGCGGTCACCGGCGCGGCCGAACAAGTCCATTGCGCACTGCAGCGTGTACTCAGCCTCACGAAGGTCCTGAGCGCGGGTCAGCTGGATGCCAAGGTTGAGCAGGTTGTTGGCCACGACCGCTCCGGTTGTCTGTTCGCTCAGCCATTCGGGTTTGCTAGACGCTTCCATGTGCTCGCGTGCCAAGCCGTAGGCTCGTACCAACTCTTCGGTTGCTCCTGCGAGATCTCTGATGCCCTGCAGCAGGTTACCGAGATGCAGCAGCGCCGCGATCTCCAGCGGGCGCCCTACCTCCGGCGAGAGCTGTGATGCGTAGCGTGTGGTCTGTCGCCAGTGTTCTTCGGCCTCGTCACCCGACTGGAGGTGAGCGGCCAGCCTTCCTGCCAGAAAGTGACTATGCGCGCGAAGCGACACGTCCGCCGTCGAATCGGGTGCACCCGATCCCGTGCTTGTGGCCAGCTCGGTGAACAACTCGAGAGCCCGCTCGTGCTCGCCGCCATCGCTCGCCACTCCCGCCGCGTCGAACAACGCCCGCACCAGCTCCGGATGACGGGGCGGTACCAACCCGCGCCAACCATCGACGATGTAGTCCGCGAATGCCGCAGCCTGCTTGTTGTCGCCCAATTTCTGGGCGACAAGGAAGACGGTGGCCGCGCGTTCGAGCACGACCTCGTCATCGCCTCGGACTGCTCTGCTGATCTCCCACCCGGTCGTGGCGAGAATCAGCGCGGCGGCGAACTCCTCCTTGCCAATGCATTCGCGTAGCAGCTCGTCGTTGGCGATCAGCAGATCGACGTGCAGGGCTTCATTGCACGCTTTCCGCAGAACCTCGGCGGCCGCACTATAGGCACCGTGCGCTTGAAAGCTCGCCGCTTCCTGCATCGCTCTGACACGGATCTTGTCCAAGCCTGCCAATCGCCGCATCCCGTCTGGTGCGTCGGCCGTAAGTTACAGGGCCCCATATCATTTCGCTACGCCAGCCAGAGCATGGCGGGTGTCGTTCAGGGTATGCGAAGACAACCGAATCCGCCATCGGCCACCGCGGCCGCCAGGTTCACCCGCCCCGGCGTAGTCGTGACAAGTGGTACCAGTCAAGGTCCGATTCCATGCTGACCATCATCAGCAAGAGCTGCCTACCAGGACGAAGACTCTCCCAGTGCCTCAACGCCAGCATGTCCACCGCTTGTATCAAGCCTATGTCGGCCGACCACCCAATCGCGAAGACCCGAACTCGTTGCAAGCGTGAGGCGTTCGGCGATCTGCCTGTAAGGCTGGAGCGATCGAAGGGTTCCGTTCGACCGACCATGTGAGAGTGCGTAACCAACATGTGACCCCTGCGAGCGGGGCCGACTCTGCACTCCCAAGGCCCTGAGCAGCTCGCGCGATCGGCGGCATGAGCGGATGTTCGTACAGGTGCAATTCCAATGTCGGAGTGTGGATCTAACATCAACTCCGAGCGAGGCGCAGGTCTCGGTGACGAGGAAGCAGGAACGTGACGGCAGACCACCAGCACACGATGAGTGCAAAAATTGAGCTGCTCCTGCGACTAGACGCCGAAGAGGAACTCGAGCGCAGACAAGAAGGCGACGACGAGTTCTCCGAGAACTACGACGACGCACGATTGTGGCTGCCCGAGGGTGTCGAGCTACCCGAAGTACTACCAGCGGGACTTCGCGCGCTCTACGCCCTCACCGCTCATCCACAGTTCGGTGACCTGCGGTTCAGCTCACACCACGATTTCTGGCCCCAACCCCTGATCGACTCCGCAGGCGAAGTCATCGATGCAGGCAACACACTGACCATCGGGCGGGCAGAAGACCAATCGATTGTGCTCGACCTCGATACCGACACCGTGTTCATCTTCGACTTCCTGTACTTCCGCCACGGTTTGGACAGCGGCTTCGTTCTGCGATGTGACAGCGTCGCGGAGTTCGTCAGCACTGTCGCGTTGGGGCCGCGGTACCCGTATATCCACGGTCCGCACGAAACCTGGCGAGAGCCATGGTGGTTGACCGATCCCTGGTACATCTACCTTAAAGAGCTCGGCTTCGCATAAGACCGCCATCGGGCTCACACGGGTTCAGTCACCAACCCGGGTCGGACCCCGCATCCTCGGGGAACGCACTCAATTCGGCATTCAGGACGCCTATACCGACTTGGTAGTGATTCGATCGAAGACCGATCAGCGGACGGGAGGGGGCTGTTGCAGGAGAGGTGACATCGTCACGTCCGTACAGGAAGTGGGCATTGAAGGAGTGTGTAACGAACAACTCACCCCGGCCAGATGTGCGCACCACGTACTCCCTGTCGTCTGAGCAGCGCGAAGATCAACTCAGAATTCCTCTCTTAGTTCCACCACCAACGGGGTCGGCCGATTCAGTCAGCGTCCCAGGAGGCATCTCGAGTGCCAGACAGGCTGTCCGACCGCGCGATAGGCGGCAATACAGAATCTACTTGAGAGCGGTCTGGCTGAGGTGCTTGCTCAACGGTCAGGTGTGACTTGGGCGTGTCGTTCGTGGGCGGCGATTGCGGTGCTGAGTCCCTGGACGGCTTTGTCGTACTGGTTGCGGTCGAACAGGAATGGACCGAATGCGGTGTAGTCACGAG
>NZ_JBHXAY010000123.1:0-19552 GCF_042728775.1 Nocardia sp. NPDC060259 | reverse complement strand
CTCCGGAATCGGGGCGGCGGCGCTGTCGTGGATGGGGTCAGAGGCCGTACTGCTGCTTGACGTCCTTGGCGTTGCGGTGCTCGACGAAGAACGACAGCAGCGGGATGGTGCCCGCGATGAGGGTGCCGACGGTGCGGCCGATCGGCCAGCGCACCTTCACCGCGAGGTCGGCGGTGACGAGCAGGTAGGCGAAGTAGACCCAGCCGTGCACGACCGCGATCCAGCTCGGGGTGTCGACGCCGAAGCCGTACTTGGCGATCATCTCGGCGGTGAGCAGCAGCAGCCACAGACCGGTGACCCACGCCAGCACCCGGTAGCGCTGCAGCGCCGGGCCGATCTTGGCCGTGCCCGCGCCTGCGGCGGGTGCGCCGGTCTCCTTCTCCAGCGACGGTGCGGTGGTGTTGTTGTCGGTCACCCGGCGTTCCTCTCCGTGGCGTGCAGACCGGCCGAGCGGACCTGCGCATCGATGTCGTTGGCGTGCAGTTGTGCCAGGTACTGGTTGTAGGCGACCGTTTCCGGGTCGTCGGCGGGCGCGGCTTTCGGCCGTTCGGGCAGGATCCCGGCGGGGATCTCGCGCGGCGCCTCGGACTCGGCCGTGCGCGGTGCCGACGCCGGTTCCTCGGCCTCGCGTTCCAGCCGCACGAACCGGACGTAGGCGAACACCGCGAACGCGGCGAACAGCGGCCACTGCATCGCGTAGCCGAGGTTCTGGCCCGTACCCGACGCCGATTCGAACCGCTCCCACTGCCACCAGGCCAGCGCGAGGCAGCCCAGCGCGACAACGACGACCAGCGCGATCAGGGCCGGTCGATTGTGCGCCGGGCGGGGAGAAGAAGCGGACACGCGCTCCACGGTACCCGGCTACTACAGCGTGCGTAGGACCAGGTCGCAGCTGAGAGGGGCGTCATAGCCGGGCTCGTGGCCCACCGTCAGAACTTGTAGCTGATGCCTGTCATCCGCTCGGATTCCTCCCACAGCCTGCGCTGCAGTTCCGGATTGCGCGAGATCGCGCTCGACGGGCACGGCTCGACCGGGCCCTGGGACTGCATCCACTTGTTGGGTCCCCAGTAGACGGTCGGGTCGGCGGCCGGTTCGGTGGCCGCGAACAGGGACGAGTGGGCGGCCTTGGCAGGCGGGTGGCCGATGAGCTTGATGAACGGCTTGCTGACCCGGTCCAGCGGGGTCTCGGTGTGGGCGAACAGGTCGGTCGCCGAGACGCCGGGGTGTACCGCGTAGGACTTCTTCGCCGACCCGGCCTCGGTGAGCCTGCGCTGCAGCTCGCGGCCGAACATCAGGTTGGCCAGCTTGGCCTGGGCGTAGGCGAGGTTGCGCTGGTAGCGGCGGTTTTCGTAGTTGAGGTCGTCGATCCAGAGCTTGGGCGTCTGCTTGTGCGCGATGCTGGCCAGGGTGACCACCCGGTCGGTGATCCGGTCGAGCAGCAGGCCGGTGAGCGCGAAATGCCCGAGGTGGTTGACGCCGAACTGGGTCTCGAAGCCGTCGGCGGTGCGGGAGAACGGGATGTTCATCAGGCCCGCGTTGTTGATCAGCACGTCGAATTCGCCCTGCTGCTCGGCGAATGTACGCACGGAAGCCAGGTCGGCCAGGTCAAGGGCGGCCACCCGGACGTCACCGGGGATGGCGTCGGCGATCGGCTGGGCCTTGGCCGCGTTGCGGCAGGCCATGATCACGGTGGCGCCCTTGCCTGCCAGTACCTTGGTGGTTTCGGTACCGAGGCCGCCGTTGGCCCCGGTGATCACGAACGTGCGCCCGGTCTGGTCCGCGATGTCAGTTGGTTTCCATGCCATGCGCCGACCTTACTCCGGAGTAAGATCGGAAGGAAGTATTCAGTCGAGCAGCCCTGTCAGCGTACTGGCGCAGGCGGGCCTGCGGAGCTTCGACATCGCCTTCGCCTCGATCTGCCTGGCGCGTTCCCGCGACACGCCCAGCTCCGAACCCACCTCCTCCAGGGTGCGGCCCTCGCCGCGATCGAGGCCGAAGCGCAGGCGGATGACGGCGGACTCGCGCTCGGTGAGTACGCCGAGCGCGGCCTCGACATAGCGGGGCAGCATGCGCTCGGCGACCGTGTCCGCCGGGGCGGGCGCGGTATCGGGCAGCAGGGCGCCCAGCTCGGTGTCCTCGCCGACCGGCGCGTGCAGTGACACCGGCTCGGCCTCGTATCGCAGCATCGCCTCGACCTGGCCGACGGTGAGCTCGGCGGCCGTGGCCAGCTCCTCGACGGTGGCCGCACGGCCGAGCTGATGGGTGAGCTCGCGCCGGACGCGGATCACCCGGTGCAGGACATCGGCCACATTCGAGGGCAGCCGGATCGTGCGGCCCTGATCGGTGAGCGCACGGCCGATCGATTGCCGGATCCAGTACGTCGCGTAGGTGGACAGCTTGAGCCCGCGCTCGTGGTCGAACTTCTCCACCGCGCGGATCAGCCCGAGGGTGCCCTCCTGGATCAGATCCAGCAGCGACATGCCCGTGTTCGTCGGGAACCGCCGCGCGATGGAGACGACGAGGCGCAGATTCGCCCGCACCATATGGTCTTTCGCGCGCAGGCCGTCGATCTCCGTGTGCCGCAGCTGTTCTCGCTGCGCGGCGGTGAGTTCGATGCCGACGGCGGCGTTCTCGTCGAGCTCGGTGCGCGCGGCCGCACCCGCGGCGATGCGCGTCGCGAGCGCGTATTCCTGCTCGGCGGTCAGCAGGGGAGTGCGGGCGATGGCGGTGAGGTAGTCGCGGATGGGATCGGCGGTGACGGTCAAGAGGAACTCCCATGCAAGAGGCGGCAACGAGGACAAACTTAGATTGGACCTAAAAATATGTCAAGAACAAATTTGGGACGACTTCAGATATGCTTCCGGTATGACGACGCAGCAGGGGCTCAGAGCCAGGAAGAAGCAGCAGACCAGGGAGCAGATCTCGCACAAGGCGACCGAACTGTTCCTCGAGCGCGGGTTCGACAAGGTGACGATCGCCGACGTGGCCGCGGCCGCCGATGTCGCCAAGATGACCGTCACCAACTACTTCCCCCGCAAGGAGGACCTCGCCCTCGACCTCGGCGAGGTCTTCGCCGAGCAGCTCGCGGCGGTCGTGCGGGGACGTGAACCGGGTGCGTCGGCGCTGGCCGCGCTGCGCGGCGCCTACCTCGCCGCGGTGGCCGCGCAGGATCCGGTGATCGGTTTCAGTGGAGCGCCGTTCGCGAAGATGATCACCGACAGTCCCGCGCTGACCGCGCGGCTGCGCGAGTTCCACGAAGACCGGGAGGCCGCGCTGGCGCGTGCGCTCGCCGAGGCCACCGGCGCCGCGCCCGGCGACATCACCCCGCGGGTCGCCGCGGCTCAGCTCGCCGGCGTGCACCGGGTGCTGTTCGACGAGATCCTGCGCCGCACGCTCGACGGCGAATCCGGTGACGAGATCGCCACGGCCCTGGGCGAATACACCCGGATCGCGTTCGACGCGCTCGAACCGGGGCTGGGCGACTACGCGGTGCGCTGAGTTCCGGCATCGATTTGCTGCCGTGTCACTGAAGTATCGGGAGCGGCCAGAACGCCCATACTGGGGCAATGGCGGATGGTGTTGCTGTAGACGAGCCCGTCGAGCCGATGAGCAAGGCCAAGATCAATGTCGTCTTCGCGACGGTCGTTCTGGGCATGCTCATGGCCGCGCTCGACCAGACCATCGTGTCGGCGGCGCTGCCGTCGATCGTCGCCGATCTCGGCAGCGCGGGCCACATGGCCTGGGTGGTGACGGCGTACCTGCTCGCCGAAGCCGTCGCAACCGTGCTCGCGGGCAAACTCGGTGACCTGTTCGGCCGCAAACTGCTGTTCCAGCTCAGCGGTGTCATCTTCATCGCGGGCTCGGCACTGGCCGGTCTCGCGCCGGGCATGGGTGTGCTGATCCTGGCCAGGGGCATCCAGGGCATCGGCGCGGGCGGGCTGATGGTCACCTCGATGGCCCTGATCGCCGACACGATTCCGCTGCGCGAACGCGGCAAGTATCAGGGCGCGCTCGGCGCGGTCTTCGGCATCACGACCGTCGTCGGCCCTACTCTGGGCGGGCTGTTCACCGACCACGCCAGCTGGCGCTGGTGCTTCTACGTCAATGTGCCGCTGGCGATCATCATGATCGCGATGGCGGCGCGCACGCTGCCGCATCTGCGCGCGGTCGCGCGGCCGGTGATCGACTACCTCGGCATCGGCCTTGTCGCGCTCGGCGTCTCGGCGCTGATCCTCGGACTCGAGTTCGGCGGCAACGAATATCCGTGGGGCTCTTGGCAGATCATCGGGCTGTTCGTGCTGGCTGCCGTCCTGCTGGTCGCGTTCGTCATGGTGGAGAACCGGGCGGTGGCGCCCATGCTGCCGATGCGGCTGTTTCGCAGCCGGGTGTTCACGGTGTGCTCGGTGCTCAGTTTCATCGTCGGCTTCGCGATGCTCGGCTCGATGACGTACCTGCCCGCCTACCTGCAATACGTCGACGGCGCGACGGCGACGGTGTCGGGCGTGCGGACGCTGCCGCTGGTCGTCGGCCTGTTCATCACCTCGGTCTTCTCCGGACAGGTGGTCGGGCGCACCGGGCAGTACCGGTACTTCCCGGTCGTCGGCATGGCGGTGATGGCCGTCGGCCTCGCCCTGATGTCGACGATGGGCCGCGAGACCAGCGTCTGGCTGGAATCGCTGTACATGCTGATCCTCGGCGCCGGGCTCGGGTTGTCGATGCAGGTGCTCACCATCGTCGTGCAGAACACGGTGCCCTACGCCGACCTCGGCACCGCCACCTCGGGCGTGACGTTCTTCCGCACACTGGGCAGCGCGTTCGGCACGGCGGTGTTCGGCACGCTCTACAACAACCAGAGCAAGACGGCGCTGGCCGAGGCGCTGCGGCAGACGCCAGGCATCACCCCCGAGGCGGCGGCCAACCCGAAGGTGTTGCGTGAGCTGCCGCTCGAGCTCTCGGCGCAGATCGTCGACGCCTACGCGAACTCGATCAACTACGTGTTCCGCTGGGTGGTTCCGGTCGCGCTGCTCGGGTTCGCGGTCGCCTGGTTCCTTCCGCAGGTGCGGTTGCGCGACAGCGCGCGCCACGGCGCCGACGATATCGGTGAGGGTTTCTCGGTGCCCGATTCCGACGATCGGGTGGTGCAGCTGGAACGGGCGGTCGCGGCGACCGTGCGTAAGGCCAGGGCGCGCAAGCCGATCATTCCCGAACTCATCGCGGCGTCGGGCAGCTCGCTCGGGCCGGACGCCGCCTGGGCGCTCGGGCAGGTGTACCTCTACGACAAGCAGGGCCTGCCCGCGAAGATCCACGGCATCGCCTTCCGGCACCGGCTGCCGGTGGAGGTGCTCTCGCCGGTGTTCCGGCGGGCCGTCGACGACGGACTGCTGTTCGACGACGCGGGCACGCTGTCGCTGACCGGGCCGGGCCGCCGCGAGGTCGACCAGCTGCGGGCGGGCTGGCGGCGCTGGCTCGGCGACCGGCTCGACGACTGGAACTACCGGGACCCCGCCGATCGCGCGCTGCTCGACGAGGCGCTGTCGAATATCGCGGGCAAGCTGCTCGAGCAGGGCGCCGACAGCGTCGAGGTAGCCAAGGTCTGATTCCGTCCAGTCCACTGGACAGGCCTTGCCCACCGAATACTCGTAGACGTATATTCGTAGACGAGTAAGGAGGTGGTCATGGCTACGAAGCGCAAGGTGAACAATCTGCTCGCGCTCGCCGTGCTGTCGGTGATCGTGCAGCGGCCGATGCACCGGTACGAGATCGCCGCCACCCTGCGTGCCCATGGCAAAGACAAGGACATGGACATCAAGTGGGGCTCGCTCTACACGGTCGTCCAGAACATGGCCAAGGCCGGTTTCCTCGAAGTGGTCGGCAGCGAACGCGACGGCGCGCGCCCCGAACGGGTGATCTACCGGATCACCGATGCCGGGCGCGCCGAGATGGCCGACTGGACCAGGGAACTGCTCGCCTCGCCCGAACCCGAACACCACCGGTTCACCGCCGGACTGTCGATCCTGGCTGTGCTCCCGCCCGACGAGGTGGTCGAGCTGCTCGGCATCAGGATCGCGGCGCTCGACGAGGCCGTCGAGCGCGCGAAGACCGATCTCGCCGCGCTGGCGGGCACCCTGCCCCGGCTGTTCCTCGTCGAGTCCGAATTCGGCATCGCGATGCTGGAAGCCGAAGCGCGGTGGGCGCGCTCGCTGCGTGACGAACTGCGCGCGGGGACCTTCGAGGGCCTGGAGATGTGGCGGCAGTGGCATGCCGAGGGCATGCCCGCCGACCGGATTCCCGAATTCGGCGAAAGGGGCAACGACTAGAACTCGCTCCCGAAAAGACCCGGACCCGGTGGTGTGCGGCAACACCCCACCGAGTCCGAGAACCGTCCCGACACCGTGCTCACACGCATGCGCACCCGGCTACGAGGCTGGCAACCACAGGATAGCCCGGGTGACGCAGACACAGATCTGGAGATCACTCATGTCCACAACACGTTCCGCCTTGGTCATCGGCGGTGGCATCGCCGGACCCGTCACCGCGACCGCCCTTCGGCTGGCAGGCATCGACGCCCATGTCTACGAGGCCTATTCCGGGCCGTCCGACGGCATCGGTTCCGGGCTCGCACTCGCCCCCAACGGGGTCGCGGCCCTCGACATCATCGGCGCCGGCGACGCGGTGCGCGGGATCGCGCTGCCCGTCCAGGGGATGCGGCTGGCCGTCGGCGGCCGCGAACACATCCTGCCGGTGCTGGCCGATCAGCCGCCGCTGCAGGTCGTCGATCGCGGCGAACTGCACCGCACGCTGCACGATCACGCGGTCGCCGCGGGCGTGCCGTTCACCTACGACAAGCGCCTGGTGCGCGTCGACGAGCACGCCGACGGCGTGACCGCGCACTTCACCGACGGCTCGACCGCGTCCGCGGACATCCTTGTCGGCTGTGACGGCATCCGGTCGGCGGTCCGCAACCTGATCGACCCGGCCGCGCCCGGCCCCGACTACACCGGCATGCTCGGCTTCGGGGCCCTGGTCGACTGCGATCTCGACCTGCCGACCGACACCATGGTGTTCTCGTTCGGCGCCAAGGCCTACTACCTGTACTGGCAGCACGCCGACGGCCGTGTCGCTTGGGGCGCGAATCTGCCGAGCAAGCAGTACTACTCGCTGACCGAGGCCCGCGCTGTCCCGGCGGAGCACTGGTTGCGGGTGCTGCGCGAGACCTACGCGGCCGACACCCCGGGTGGCGAGTTCGCCCGCCGCACCACCGCCGAGAACCTGGAGATCACCGGGGCGCTGCACATCATGCCGCCGGTCCCGCACTGGTACCGCGACCGGATGGTGCTGGTCGGCGATTCGGTGCACGCGCCGTCGAACAGCTCGGGTCAGGGCGCGTCGCTGGCGATCGAGAGTGGCTTGCAGCTGGCCCGCTGCCTGCGCGATATCGACACGCCCACCGCGGCCTTCTCGGCCTACGAGCAGCTGCGGCGGGCCAGGGTGGAGGGCATCGCTGCCCGTGCGGCGAAGGTCAACCACAGTAAGACGCCGGGTCCGTTCGCCCGCAAGATCATGAACGCGATGATGCCGCTGATGGTCAAGACGGTGATGAACCCGGAGAAGACGATGGGCGCCGAACGCCGCTACCGCATCGACTGGGACGCACCGGTGCAGCGGGAGCTGGTGGCCGTCACCCGCTGATCCGGGCAGCCCCTCGGTCATCATCCCGACCGAGGGGCTCGCCGCGGCACAGGGACTATCGCTCACGCACAACGCGATCAAGGCGTACTCGGTGTCCTCGCCGGAAATAGCGACAGCCTATGGATCGGGAGTTCAGCGGCGGTCGGCGCGCAGCCGGAGAATGCGGGCGGTCTCCGCGTCGGCGGGCAGGAACGCCTCGAGGTGGAGTTCGGCGATGGTGACGTCGGTCGCGGTGGCGAACGAGGTGAGAGTGGTGATCAGGCGCAGGTCGCCGTCGTCGGTGCGCAGGTGCAGCGGGACGGCGAAGCCGAGGTGGTCGGGGCCGGGAGCGGCTGCGGGCAGGTAGCCGGACAGTTCCGCGATCAGTTCGTCGAGGGCTGGGTCGGGGGTGTGGGCGGCGCGGCTGCGCAACGAGTCGATGATGTGCCTGCCCCATTCGGGCAGGTTGCGCACGCGTGGCGCGACGCCGTCGGGATGCAGGGCCAGGCGCAGGACGTTCATCGGCGCGCGCAACAGGTCGTCGGCGACGCCCTCGGTGAACAGGTCGAACGCGGCATTGGCGGTGACCAGCTCGCCGCGCGGGCGCGCCACCAGCGCCGGATATGGCAGGTGCCCGTCGAGGACCGCGCTGAGCGCCTCGCGCACCGGCGCCAATTCCGGCGCGGCCAGGTCGCTTTCGGGGAACACCGGGGCGAAGCCGGCGGCCAGCAGCAGGTTGTTGCGGTCGCGCAACGTCAGCTCGAGCGATTCGGCCAGACGAACCACCATCGTGCGGCCCGGCTGGGACCTGCCCTGTTCGAGGAAGCTCAGGTAGCGCTGACTCGTCTCGGCGCGGATCGCCAGGTCGAGCTGACTGACCCGGCGCAGCGTGCGCCAATGCCGCAGTTGCGGACCGAAGGCGGTGGTGGACAGCGCGATCGTCATGGGTCGAGTCAACCGTGCGCGGGCAGCACGCTATTCCCACGGGGAATGAGCCGATGGCCCGTCATTCCCCGCAGGGAATCGCGGGGAATCGCGGGCCACGGCACAGTTGTCGCCATGAGCATCAACGACCTCGCTACCGCCTACGTGGCCCTCTGGAACGAATCCGACCCGGCCGCGCGCCGCACCCTGATCGAGCAGCTCTTCGCCGTCGACGGCGCGCAGTTCCTGGTCGATCCGCCCCTCGAAATCCGCAAGGCCGCCACCGAACTCGCCTTCCCGGTCCCGGCGCTCGCCGTGCACGGACACGACGCGCTCGATCGCCGCGCCACCCGCGCCTATGAAATGTTCCTCGCCTCCGGCGACTTCGTCTTCGCGGCAGCCGGACCCGCCGTCGAACTCCCCGCCGACACGGTCGGCATCGCCTGGACGATGACCCGGCGCGACGACGGCACCGCGGCCGGCGGTGGCTTCGACCTGCTCGCCCTCGACACCGACGGCCGCATCGTGTCCGATCACCAGTTCATCGAGGGCTCGCGGTGAACGTCGGCGACTACCTGCGGTCGGGCGCTGTCGGCACGGTGGTGGTTTCGGTCGGCTGATCGGCGGGGGAGGGGTCGCGGTAGACCCAGGCGAACACGGTGACGCACAGTGTCAGCCAGAACAGGCCGAAGATCCAGCCTGCGAGGACGTCGGTGAACCAGTGCACGCCCAGGTAGACCCGGGACAGGCCGACCGCGATCGGGAACACCACCGCGAACACGGTGGCGGCCACCCGGACCGCCGCGTGGCGCAGGCTGGGGATGACGGTGAGCGCGACGATGCCGACCACCACCGTGGTGCCGAGGGTGTGGCCCGACGGATAGGACAGGCTCGGCTCGACGACGAGGCGGGTCAGCTCGGGTGGCCGGTGCCTGCCGACGATCCGCTTGACCACAACGACCAGCACCCCCGCGCCCGCCGAGGTGACGGCGACCAGCACCGCGGTCGGCCAGTTGCGCCGCCAGGCGAACCAGGCGACGGTGATCGCCGCGAGGATCGTCATCGACAGGGTGTCGCCCAGATCGGTGACCACCCGGGCGATCGAGGTCAGTGGTTCGCCGCGGTGGGCGATCATCCAGTCGAGCACCCGCGGATCGATCCGGATGATGCCGGCGTCGTAGTTGACCTGCCAGGTGAGCGCGGCGACGAGGATCGCGGCGGTCGCGATCAGCGTCATCGCGAGCGGCAGCCGCCGGCCGAGCGCGGACCATGCGACGTCGTCGGACGGGGGTCTTCCAGAGGCAGTCGGCATAACTACCAGATTGCCAGCCGCGGGCTCAGGCTTCGAAGACCACCGTGTTCCCGGCGACATCGCGGGTGCCCGCGACCTTCTTGATCGCCTTCACCAGGTCGGCGACGCTGTCCCACGCGCGCGGGGGTTCGGCCTCGATGTTGCCGATGGTGTACCAGGTGTCGGTACCGCGGTAGCGGACGAGGCCCTTGCCCGAATCATCGAGCATGACGTCGAGCTCGCCGGACACCGTCCCTTCCTCTTCGGTCATGACGGCGCTCTCGGCGGTGATCTCGATCGTCTCGCTTATTTGAACTCTCCTCGGCGGAGGCAGTCGTCGACTGCGGTGCGCAACGCGGTGTGCTCGGCGGTATCAACGGTCAGCGCGTACTTTATCTTGACCTTCACGTAATGCTCGACATAGGCGCACCGGAAATTGCCGGGCGGCAAGTAGTTCGCGGGGTCCTGATCGCCCTTGGAGCGGTTGGCCGACGGGTCGGCGGCGACGAGATTCAGCGAATCGTTGGCGATGCGGCGGCGGGTGTCCTCGTCGCGGTCGGCGGCGCCGGAGCGCCACGCCTCGGCCAGCGCGACGATGTGCTCGGCGTCGACCTTGGCCGGATCGGTGATGAACTTGTACGGCCCGAGCTGCCCGGTCTTCTTGTCGACGAACCCGTAGCTGTCCTGCCAGCCCGCGCCTGCGGGAATCTTCAGTTCGCAGGTCTTCGGGTCGAGGGTGACCTTGCCGGTGGCGTCGCGCAGCATCATCACCTCGCGGGTGCTGCACTTGGCGTACTGCGCGAGGTCGCCGCCGAAGCCGTGCTCGGGCTTGCTGGTGTCCCAGTGCGGGAACTTCTCCCTGGTGTAGCCCGTCATCGGGCCTTCCTTGGCGACGACAAGTGTGCCGACCAGATCGCCGATCTCCTTGCCCGACACCGTCGCGGCGTTGGCCGGACCGGGTCCGGGCGCGGTGGGGGTCGCCTTGTCCAGCAGCGAATTCGCCACGGTCACGACGACGCCGAGACAGATCGCCGCGGCGAGGGCGAGCAGGGCCCGGCCCAGAGGAGAGCCGCTGATCGAGGACCACTTCATGCCCGTACCACCCATATGCCTTCGTCGAAAATGAACCGGCACAACCTAACGGCCGCACGCTGTGTCGTAACTGATTGTCGGCTATGACCTTCCGCACACGACAGTGCAAAGGAATTGCGGCTCAATAGCGTTCACCTATCGACGGAGGTGACCGGCGGAAACGCCCCGTAAACCGGGAGTGACACGAATCACAGCGAATCCCTGTCGGCGCCGGTCGGTTCCCCGCGTCCAACCCAGGGAAGGATCATTCACCGAAAGGAAACCGGCCATGCCGACCGTCGACGTCATCGACTCGTTCATCTCCTACAGCGACGCGGGTGCCGACACCCGTCCCGTCGTCTTCCTGCACGGCAACCCGACCAGCTCGTACCTGTGGCGCAATGTGCTGCCGGTCGTGCGCGAACACGCGCGCTGCCTGGCTCCCGACCTGATCGGCATGGGCGCCTCCGGCAAACCCGACATCGCCTACCGCCTCGACGATCACGCGCGCTACCTCGACGCCTGGTTCGACGCGCTCGACCTGACCGACCCGATCCTGGTCGGCCACGACTGGGGCGGCACCCTGGCCATGGATTTCGCCGCCCGGCATCCCGGGCGGGTCGCGGGCATCGCGGTCATCGAGACCTTCCTTCGCCCGCTGAGCTGGTCGGAGCTGCCCGCCCGCTCGGCCGAGATGTTCCGCCTGTTCCGTTCTCCCGCGGGCGAACAAGCCGTGCTGAACGAGAACAAATTCATCGAGTACAACCTGCCGACCCTGGTCCCCGCGCTCAGCGAGGCCGATCTCGACGCCTACCGGGCCCCGTATCCCACCCCGGCCTCGCGGGCGCCGATGCTGGCCTGGGCCAGGGAGTTCCCGCTCGACGGTGCGCCCGCCGACGTCGTGGCCAGGGTGAACGCCTACGGCGAGTGGATGGCGGCGAGCGCGGGTGTGCCGAAGCTGCTGATGACGGTGGAACCCGCGGTCGGGCTCGGCGGCGCCGAGGTGATCGAGTGGGCGGCGCAAACATTCGCCGACATCGAGGTCGAATCGGTCGGTACGGGTTCGCATCACGCGCCCGAGGACCAGCCGGAAGCCATCGCGAAATCCGTTGCGGGATGGCTGGACCGGCACGGGCTGCTCGACCGGGCATGACCGGCGACAATGGCGGAATGGAGAACGAGGAGGCCCAGCTGGTGGCCCGCGCCGTCGACGGCGACAAGGCGGCGCTGGCCGAGGTGATCGGCCGGTTGCAGGATCCCCTGTACCGCTTGGCCTTGCGGATGACCGGCCGCCCGGCCGACGCCGAGGACGCGGTCCAGGAGATCCTGATCCGGGTGGTCACCAGGCTGTCCACGTGGCGAGGCGAGGCCAAGCTGCTCACCTGGGCCTACCGGGTCGGCGCCAACTATCTGATCTCGCAGCACCGACGTTCGGCCGCCGAGGACGCGCGGCTCAGCCTCGACGAGTTCGGCGCGAGCCTGCTCGACGGACTGGCCACCGAGGACTACCGCGGTCCCGAAGCCACGCTGCTCGCCGAGGAGGTCCGGCTCAGCTGCACCCAGGCGGTGCTGCAGTGCCTGAGCCGCGACGAGCGGGTCGCCTTCGTCCTCGGCGACCTGTTCGGGCTCTCGGCGGCCGAGGCGGCCTGGGTGCTCGACATCACGCCGGCCGCGTATCAAAAGCGCTGGGAGCGGGCCAAACAGCGGCTCGGCGCGTTCCTGCGCTCCTCCTGCGGGCTGGTGAATCCGGCGGCGCCGTGCCGGTGCGCCCGCCGGGTGGCCAGGGCGAGCGAACTCGGGCGGATCGATGTCGCGCAACCCGCCTATACGAAACACGCTGTGCGACAGGGTGGTCGCACAGTCGCCGAGGCGGCAGAAGAGCTGAGCCGGCTGCGGGACGCGGCCGCCGTCCTCGCGGCGCACCCGGATTACGCGGCGCCGCAGGAGAAGATCGCGGCGATCACGGCACTGGTCGGCTCGGGCCGGTTCTCGCTGCTCGACTGAGCGATCAGTCGGGCAGTGAGCCCGTCTCCGGCGGAATGCCGGTGTCCAGGAAGCGGATCAGCCGGGCGATGCGGGCGGTGTGGTCGACGCAGCGCTGGAACTGACTGCCCAGCAAAGCCAGATCGATCGCCGCACCCGCGTCCGTTCCGGTCGAGGCCAGCACCGTGCGCAGCTGTTTGCACAGCACGTCCATGGACTCCGCCGCGGTACCGTCGTCTGCGACGAAACGGCCGGTCGCGACCGAAGCGCCAACCCGCGCAACACATTCGGCGGCCAGGGCGCCCATCGCCACCAGCTCGGCGATGACCGGCTCCGCCGCCACCGCGCGCGGATGGGCGCGATACACGTACTGGCCCGCGGTCTCGGTGCGCCTGCCGATACGCGAGAGTTCGCCGGCGATCTGGATCGCGGTGACCACGTGACGTAGGTCGCGCGCGACCGGCGCCTGCAGGGCCAGCAGCGCCATGGTGCGGTTCTCGCAGGCGGCGAACATCTGCTGTAGCTGTTCGTCGATGGCGAAGACCTCGTAGGTCGCGGTCAGGTCGGCGCCTGCCAGCGCCTCGGTGATCCGCTCCGTCGCATCATGAGCCAGGCGCGACATCAGGGTGAGATCGTTGGACAGGGCAACGAGCTCGAGGGTGAACTGGGTCCGCACGGGCTGAATTGTTCCCCATCGAGGCGTTTCGGGGAATCCAACCGGTGATCTTCGCGGCCGCGTAGCCGGGTGCACTCGCGCGCAGCTGGGACGATGGAGATCATGATCGCCGCGTTGAGGACCAGATGGACCCTGTACATCCCGATATTCGCCGCCCTCGTGCTCGCCGCGACCTGGGGGCGGGACGTGCCGGGAGTCATGGTGGTGCTGGTCGACATCGCGCTGGTCGGTGCGGTGCTGGCCGCGGTCTACCACGCGGAGGTGGTCGCGCACCGGGTCGGTGAACCGTTCGGCGCGCTGGTGCTCGCCGTGGCCGTCACCGTGATCGAAGTGGCGCTGATCGTGACGATGATGATCTCCGGAGGCGACAAGGCGGCCTCGCTCGCCCGTGACACCGTCTTCGCCGCGGTGATGATCACCTGCAACGGCATCTTCGGTCTGGTGCTGCTGGTCGGGGCGCTGCGCAGGCGGGTCGCGATGTTCAACTCCGAGGGCACCGGCGCCGCGCTGGCCACCGTCGCGACCTTGGCGACGCTGAGCCTGGTGCTGCCCACCTTCACCACCAGCAAGCCGGGCCCGGAGTTCTCGCCCGCGCAGCTGGCCTTCGCCGCGGTCGCCTCGCTGGCCCTCTACCTGCTGTTCGTGATGGTGCAGACAGTGCGGCACCCCGACGACTTCCTCCCGGTGGAGGAGGCGGGGGCCGTCGACGACGCCGACACCGGTCACGACACCGCGCCGACCAACCGGGCCGCTGTGATCAGCCTCGGTCTGCTGGTGCTGGCGCTGATCTGCGTGGTCGGGCTGGCGAAGGTGGTCTCGCCCGCGCTGGAGCGGGGCGTTGCCGCGGCCGGTCTGCCGCCATCGGCGGTCGGCGTGGCGATCGCCATGCTCGTGCTGCTGCCCGAGACGCTGGCAGCCTTCAACTCCGCGCGCCGCAACCAGGTGCAGATCGGCCTGAACCTGGCGCTCGGCTCGGCCATGGCCAGTATCGGCCTCACCATTCCGGTGATCGCGCTGGCGACCATCTGGCTGAGCGGTCCGCTGGTCCTCGGTCTGGGCGCCACCCAGATGGTGTTGCTCGCGCTGACCGTCGTGGTGGGCACGCTGACCATCGTTCCCGGCCGCGCGACCCTGCTCCAGGGTGGCGTTCACCTGGCGTTGTTCTCGGCTTTTGTGTTCCTGGCCGCAAGCCCGTAGCTGAAGTGTTGCGGATCACATGGGGTGTCGATCTGTCATGGAAACGGCAGAAAAGCGACGAGGGTCACCACCCCGAAATTTTGTTGTGACGCAGAGTACCGGTTAGCTTGCTGGAGTTGGCACCGACGCCGAAGCCAGAGAGTGCGGTATGAGAATCACCATGCACCGCGCTTCGCGAGCGGGCCGGGGGCATCGCTGATGTCCACCGATCTGCACTCCGCGAAGCCGGATTCCGCTAGCCAGATCGTCCGCAAGAATTTCACCGACACCGTCGTGTCGTCGTTGCGGACCTTCGGCCGTGCCGTCGACCTCGCGCAGGAGTCGGTCACCGGCACGGTCGCCGACGTCGCCCGCGGGCATTTCCAGTGGCGCGAGACCCTCGTGCAGGCCTGGCGGCTGATCACGGTCACCGCGATCCCCGCGATCCTGATGGCGATCCCGTTCGGCGTGATCGTCTCGATCCAGGTCGGCAACCTGATCCACAGCCTCGGCGCCGACTCCATGCTCGGCGCGACCGGCGGTCTCGGCGTCATCAAGCAGGGCGCCCCCATCGCGACGGGCTTCCTGCTCGGTGGCGCCGGCGCCGCGGCGATCGCCGCCGACCTCGGCGCGCGCACCATCCGCGAGGAGATCGACGCGCTCAACACCATGGGCATCAGCCCGGTGCACCGGCTCGTCATCCCGCGGATGATGGCCATGCTGATCGTCGCGCCGATGCTCAATGTGCTGATCATCTTCGTCGGCGTGCTCGCCGGATACGCGGTCGCCGTCGGCGGTCAGGGCGTGACTCCGGGCAGCTACTGGTCGACCTTCGGCTCCTTCGCCACCGCCGGTGACGTGTGGGTGTCGCTGCTCAAGGCGCTGATCTTCGGCTTCCTGGTCGTCGTCATCTCCTGCCAGCGCGGCCTCGAGGCCAAGGGTGGTCCGCGCGGCGTCGCCGACGCGGTGAACGCGGCGGTGGTGCTCTCGGTCGTCTCGATCGCGATCGTGAACCTGCTGGCCACCCAGATCAGCGCCATGTTCCTGCCCACGAAGCTGGCGTGATGGCTGCCTCCTCCTATCTCCCCACCTCGCTGCACTGGCTGCGCAAGCCCGTCCGCGTCGGGAAGCGCATCGCCTCGGCGGGCGAATCGCTCGGCTTCGTCGCGGTGTTCGTGTGGCAGGTGCTGTCCTCGGTGCCGCTGACGCTGCGCCGCTACCGCGACGAGACGCTGCGCGCGGTCACCGACATGACCTGGGGCCGCGGCTCGATCATCGTCGGCGGCGGCACCGTCCCGATGATGATCGTGCTCGGCCTGGTGATGGGCGCCTCGGTCGGCGTCGAATCGTTCGCCTCGCTCGACATGCTCGGCATGGGCCCGGTGACCGGCGTCATCTCGGCCTACGCCACCACCCGTGAGCTGGCCCCGATCGCGGCCGCCATCGGCTTCGCCGCCCAGGCGGGCTGCCGGATCACCGCCGAGATCGGCTCGATGCGCATCTCCGAGGAGATCGACGCGATCGAGGCGCTCGGCCTGCGTTCGGTGCCGTTCGTGGTGACCACCCGCGTCATCGCGGGCGCCATCGCCATCGTGCCGACCTTCCTGATCGCGCTGATCCTGTCCTACGGCGCCTGCCGCGGGCTGCTCACGATGGTCTACGGGCAGTCGGCCGGCGTCTACGACCACTACTTCTTCCAGTTCATCTCCGGCTTCGACATGATCGCCGCCGTCATCAAGGTCGCCGTGTTCGGCACCGTGGTGATCCTGGTGCACAGCTACTTCGGGTTCTTCGCCACCGGCGGTCCCGAGGGCGTCGGCATCGCGTCCGGCCGCGCGGTGCGGGCCAGCTCGGTGGCCATCGTCGCCATCGACATGGTGCTGTCGATCATGCTCTGGGGCTTCAACTCGGCGATCAGTTTTACGGGGTGAGCTAGTGCCTAACTATGGAATGCCCGGCGTCGCGGCCGATCGGCGCACCTCGCGGCTGACCGGCGCGATCATCCTCGGCATCATCGCCGCGGTCGTGCTCGCCACGGTCGCCTACCGCAATCTGAGAACCGAAGAGGGCCTGCGGATCGCGCTGCACACCGAACACCTCGGTGACGGCATCAGCGCGGGCAGTCAGGTCCGCATCGACGGCGTCACCGTCGGCGAGGTCGCCGAGGTGACCCCCGGCGAGCGCGGCACCCAGCAGATCTCGCTGCTGCTCGACACCGAGCGGCTGCACGGCATCGACGACAGCCTCGCCGTCGACTACGCCCCCACCAACCTGTTCGGCATCGCCGAACTGGAACTGCGCCGCGGCACCGGCGGATCCCCGCTGCGCGCTGGCGCGGTGCTCGACCTGACCGGCGCCAACTCAGGCCGGGTCTACGACGCGACGATGAGCGCGATCCTGCGCAGCCTGTCCCAGGTCGGCATGACGGTGACCAGCCCGCAGATGGCGACGGTCGTCTCCCAGCTTGCCGCCGACTTCAAGGCCTTCACCCCGCTGGTGCAGGCGCTGATCACGATGGCCAAGACCATCGCCGACAACCAGGACGTCGCGCCCTCGGAACTGTTCGGCAGGCTCGGCCCCGCCTTCGACGGCGGCGGCCAGTTCGCCGGCGCCACCATGCAGGTGATCGACCGGCTCAGCGAGATCAAGGTGACCCAGGTCGACAAGGACCGCTACGACATCGGCGTCGGCGTGATCGGCGGCAGCATCCTGCCCGCCCTGACCACCACGCTGACCACCGCGGGCGGGCACTTCGCCGAGACCACCGACATGCTCGCGCCGATGCTGTACGCGCTGGCCCAGATGTCGCCGAATCCACGTCAGACCGGCGCCGACCTGGCTGCCCTGCTGACCAATCTGCGCGGCGCCATGCCCGACGGCCCCGACGGCCCGGTGCTCAATCTCGACGTCGAGCTCAGCGGCGTGCCCGCGATCGCGGTGCCGCTGTTCGGAAAGGCCGGTGCGTGATGAAGGTCGGTGGTGTGGCACTGCGACTCGGCGTGTTCGCGCTGGTGATGCTCGCCGTGCTCGGACTCGTGTTCACCCTGATCAAGCGGCCCGTCTCCGGTGACACCGAGGCGCACGACGCGCTGTTCACCGACGCCAACGGCCTCAAGGTCGGCAACGACGTGCGGATGTTCGGCGTGCAGGTCGGCAAGATCGAGAAGATCAGCCTCGAAGGTGACAAGGCCAAGGTCCACCTCACAGTGAAGACCGACACGCCCATCTACGACAACAGCAAGCTGGCCATCCGGTACCAGAACCTCACCGGCCAGCGCTATATCGACCTGCAGCAGGCGCCCAACCCGGGCAAGCGGATCGCCGCCGACGCCAGGATCGGCGCCGATATGACCGTCCCGTCGTTCGACGTGACCAGCCTGTTCAGTGGCCTGAAGCCGGTGCTGGCGACGCTCTCGCCCGAGGCGATCAACCAGTTCACCGCCAGCATGCTCGCCGTCATCGAGGGCGACGGCAGCGGCCTAGGCCCCGCGCTGACCGCGATCGACCAGCTCGCGAGCTACGCCGAGGACCGCCAGCACGTCGTCAACACCCTGATCAGCAACCTGTCGACGCTGGGTGACCGGCACGGCGGCCGCGTCGGCTACCTGCTGCCGCTGCTGGCCCGGCTCACCGACATCTTCGAGGCGATGCAGCGCAATATCGGCGGCGTCGCGCAGTTCGCGATGACAGCGCCGTCGGTGCTCGCGCCGGTGGACCGGCTGCTGGCCTCCCTCGGCCTGGTCGAGGGCGGCAGCGCCGAGGTCGACGTGATGATCCGCGGCCTGTTCCCGAATCCCCAAGAGGCGGTGGACGTCTTCGGGCGGCTGCCAGGTCTGCTGGCCACCGTCGACGCTTCGCTCTCGCGCGATTTCGCCGGCTTCACGCCGACCTGCAGCAACGGCCCCGCCGAGGTGCCCGCCCCGCTGCAGGTGCTGATCGCCGGACAGAAGGTGACGGTATGCAACGCCTGAAGTTCTTCTCCGGTGACCGCCCGATCATGGACGAGGCGACCAAGCGCGCCCGCGAACTGCGGATGGGCATCATCGGCCTGAGCCTGGTCGTGCTGTTCATCATCGGCGCGGGCATCGTCTATGTGGTGCCGCTGGGCAAGCACACCTACACCGCCGAACTCAGCGAGGCGCAGTCGGTGCGCGAGGGCGACGACGTGCGCCTGGCCGGTATCTCGGTCGGCAGCGTCACCTCGCTCGAGCTGAAGCCGGACAAGGTGCTGATGGAGTTCACCGTCGACTCCGACGTGTTCGTCGGCGACCAGACCTCCCTCGACATCCGCATGCTGACCGTGGTCGGCGGCCACTACGTCGCGCTGTACCCGGCGGGCTCGCGGCCGCTGGGCGAGGAGGCGATCCCCGCGGATCGAATCCGCCTGCCCTACAGCCTGATCGAGACCTTCCAGGACGCGACGGCGCCGCTGGCCGCCGTCGACGGCGACACCGTGCGCAAGAACCTGGCCGCCGCGAATTCCGCGATCGCGGCCTCCCCGGAGGCGCTGCGCTCGACCCTCGACACCGTCGGCAAGTACGTCGACATGCTCGACCGGCAGCGCTCGCAGGTGTCGAAGTCCATCGCCATCCTCGACGAGTACATCTCCATGTACGACGGCGCCAAGTCCGATCTGGGCAGGCTGATGGACAACGTCAACATGCTCGAGGACGTGCTGCTGAGCAAGAAGGCCGAGCTGGCCGAAGCGGTCCGGCTGCTGGTCTCGGTGGTGAACCGGCTCGCCGGGCTCGCCCCCAGCTGGG
>NZ_JBHXAY010000122.1:0-19668 GCF_042728775.1 Nocardia sp. NPDC060259 | reverse complement strand
CTCGAGTCGGCTGGTCAGTCGCGGAAGGCGTCCTTGACCTTCTCCCCCGCGTCCTTCAGGTTCCCCTTCACCTGGTCGCCGCGACCTTCGTTCTCCAGATCACGGTCGTCGGTGGCCTTGCCGGTGGCCTCCTTGGCCTTGCCTGCCAGCTCTTCGGCCTTGTTCTTCGCCTTGTCCGCGATACCCATGGGGCATTCCTTTCAGACAGATCTCTCGGCCACCGCCGGTGGCCGGTGGGCCGTCTTGGGGACCCACAGACCGCCTACCCGGGTCCTCGGGACGCAAACAGGTCAGCTTCCGGCGACGACCCGGATCGCGTGCAACCGCGGATCGCTCGCGTCGGGCACATTCATGCCCGCGGCGACACCTGTGCGCAGGTAGTCCACGACGGCCGCGCCGATGCGTTCCCCCGGCACGATCGCGGGGATACCCGGCGGATACGGGGTGAGTTGTTCGGCCGCGATCCGGCCTGCCGCCTCGTGCACGGGCACCAGCTCCGTCGGGGCGAAGAACGCGTCGCGAGGCAGCATCACCGTCTCCAGTTGCAGGTCTTGGGGTGTCGGCAGCGCGATCTCGAGCGGCGCGGGCTCGCCGAGGCCGGCGCGCCACAGGGCGAGGCCGTCGACGAGCGCGTCGACCGACTGGGTGTCGTCGGCGGCCGACAGCGTCGCCAGCACCCGCCGGTGATCGGTGAGTCCCAGGTCGATCTGGCGGTGGGCGCGCAGCCAGTCCGCGGCGGCGTACCCGGTCGCGCCGGTGGCGGAGACGTCGACGAGGACCTGCAGCAGATCCAGGTCGTGGGAGGCTTCGACACCGAGCAACTCGTCGTGCATGACGTCGAATCCGGCGATCTCGGCGAGCGAGGCACGCGTCCGGCGGGCCAGCCACAGCGCGTTGCCGAGCAGGTCGTTGCCGAATTCGACCATCTGCCTTCGCCAGCCGTCCAGGGCGGCGTAGATCAGGACGTTGGGGCTGGTGGTCATCAGCAGGTCGGCGCAGCGGCTGAGCCGGGCCGAGTCGACCAGGTCGCCCTGCACGTGGAACACCGAACCCTGTTCGAAACCCATGCCCATCTTGTGCACGCTCACCACGCAGACATCGGCGCCGACGTCCATCGCCCAGGTGGGCAGGTCGGGGTGGAAGGGCAGGTGCGCGCCCCAGGCTTCGTCGACGATCAGCGGTTTGCCGCGGGCATGACACACCTCGGCGATCCCGCGCAGGTCGGCGCAGGTGCCGTAGGGGCTCGGGCTGACGATCAACGCGCCCGCGGCGTCGGGATGGTCGCGCCAGGCCTGCTCGACCTGGGCGGGTGACGGCGGATGCGAGAAGTGCCGCTCGGCGTCCCAGCGCGGGGTGATCCAGTGCGGTTGCACCCCGGAGAAGATCAACCCGGCGACGATCGATTTGTGGCTGTCCCTGGCCACCAGCAGTCCGCCGTCCTTGCCGCCCGCGACGGCCATCATCGCCGCCTTCACCGACAGCGAGCTGCCGCAGGTGGAGAAGAACGTGGAGTCGGCGCCGACGGCGTCGGCCATGAGTTCCTCGGCTTCGGCCAGCAGGCCTGCTCTGGACAACCGGTCGTCGAGGCCGGGCGCGGCGAGGATGTCGCCGGCGAACGCGTCGGCGCCGAGTGCGGCGAGCACCCGCCCGTCGACCCCGCGACCCTGGCGATGACCCGGTGGTGTGAATCCGTATCGGCCCGAGCCGCGGTAATCGGCGACCGCGGCGACGAGCGGGGCTGTGCTGTGGTCCATGTAGCGGTAGTAGCCGTTCGGCAGTGCTTCAATCCGGTGCCTGACCTGCCCCTGCCCGTTTCGGGACGACGCCTGGGGGCATGCCCGGAATAGGGTGAGAGGAATCGGGCGATGAGCACGGCACGCGACGACGCGGAATGGGACAAGCAGGCTCGCGGCGAGACCGAGATCCAGCGGCTGGATCGGAACTGGGCCGATCTGCTGCAGGAACTGCGGGTCGTGCAGACCGGCGTGCAGCTGCTCACCGGTTTCCTGCTGACCCTGCCGTTCCAGGCCAGGTTCGCTATCCTGGACACGACGATGCAGGTGGTCTACCTGGTCACCGTCGTCGCGTCGGTCGCGGCGACGGTGCTGCTTGTCGCCCCGGTCGCCACGCACCGGCTGCTGTTCCGCAGGCATCAGCTCGCCGACCTCGTCGCGTCTGCCCATCGTTACGCGTTCGCCGGGATGATCCTGCTCGGGGTCGCGCTGACCGGAGTCACCGTGCTGATCTTCGACACCGTGGCAGGCATGGGCGCCTCGATCGTCGCGGGGATCTGCTTCGCCTTGTTGTTCACGGGGGTCTGGCTGGTCGGCCCCCTGATTCAACGGCGGCGCGAGCCGGACAGTTCTGTCTGAGCCTGCTCATGACTCGGGTTCGATGCGGGCCCAGGCGCGATGTTCACCCAGGTCCGTGAGCAGCGCGCTGGTGGCCGTCACGGCGTCGGCGACGGTGATTCCGGGTGCGTCGAAGTCGACGCCGTTGCGCTGGAGTACCTCCGCCGCCGCTCCGACTGCCGCGATCGCCTTGCCGTGCCGCCACATCTCCTCGACCAGCAGGTCCACCCGCGGATCGAGCGGGCCGCCCAGCAGCAGGGCGCCGTCGAATTCGATCGATCGCATGGTGGCGAAGGTTCGCGCCACCGGAACACCGCCGACAGCACCGCCGTGCGCCGCGACGACGAACGGGGTCACCTTGGCCTGTGCGAGAGCGTCGGTGACCTCCTCGACGGCGCCGGCTGTGGCGGTGTCGTCCACCAGCACGGCCACGGTGCGGCCGTCGACCGGAAAGCCGCCCTTGCGCTGGGACAACGCGGGGCTCGGCGCGAGTTCCACGCGGTCGGAGTCCGGGGCGGGCGGGTCGAGTCCGAGTTGTCCGCCGACGTAGCCTGCCAGCTCGTCGTCGACGTTGACCAGCATCTGCAAGGCACGTCGCCGCACCGTGTCGGAGGTGCACTTGCCGAGTTCGAACGAGAAGGCGTCGGCCAGCCGCCGCCGCTCGCCCTTGGTGAGGCTGCGATAGAACATGCGCGGCTGCGAGAAGTGGTCGGCGAACGACACCGCCTCCGGACTGTTCGCCGTGGTCCGCAGCTTGGCGGTCGGCGGCGGGATGGGTGTCGGTGATTCGACGTAGGCCTGGTCGGCCAGACTCGCGGCATACGGGCATCCGCCACCCAGCGAATTCGGTTTGTACGGGGCGATACCGGGGTGCACGGCCGTCTGATGCATACCGTCCCGGAACAGGTCGTTGACATCGGCGTGCGGGGTATTGATCGGCAGTTGCGCGAAATTCGGGCCGCCGAGCCTGCTGAGCTGGGTGTCGAGATAGGAGAACAGCCTGCCCTGCAACAGCGGATCGTCGGTGACCTCGATGCCGGGCACCAGATGACTCGGGCAGAACGCGACCTGCTCGGTCTCGGCGAAGAAGTTCACCGGGTTCGCGGTGAGCCGCAGTGTGCCGATGATCCGCACCGGCGCGAGCTCCTCCGGCACGATCTTGGTCGGATCGAGCAGATCGATGCCCTCGAAGAGATGATCGGGGGTGTCCGGGAACACCTGGACGCCGAGATCCCATTCCGGCGTGGTGCCCGCCGCGATCGCCTCGGCCAGATCCCGGCGGTGGAAATCGGGATCGAAGCCCGCGGTGAGCTGGGTTTCCTCCCACAGCAGCGAATGCACGCCGAGCCGTGGCTTCCAATGGAATTTCACCAGGCTGGTGGTGCCGTCTGCCGCGACCAGCCGGAAGGTGTGGATGCCGAAGCCTTCCATCATCCGGAACGAGCGCGGCAGCGCCCGGTCGGACATGTTCCAGAAGGTGTGCGCGGTGGCTTCGGTGTGCAGGGTGACGAAATCCCAGAACGTGTCGTGCGCGGATTGTGCCTGCGGGATCTCGCGATCCGGCTGTGGTTTGCCCGCGTGGATCACGTCCGGGAACTTGATCGCCTCCTGGATGAAGAACACCGGGATGTTGTTGCCGACCAGGTCGTAGACGCCGTCGTCGGTGTAGAACTTCACCGCGAAACCGCGGGTGTCGCGCACGGTGTCGGCCGACCCGCGGGAGCCGAGCACCGTGGAGAACCGGACGAACACCGGCGTCCGCGCGTCGGCGGCGAGGAACGTCGCGCGGGTCAGCTCGGCGGCCGCGCCGTTGGCGACGAACACGCCGTGGGCGCCCGCACCGCGCGCGTGCACGACCCGCTCGGGGATGCGCTCGTGATCGAAGTGGGTGATCTTCTCCCGCAGGTGGATGTCCTGCAGCAGCACCGGTCCGCGCGGGCCCGCCTTGAGGGCGTGATCGGTATCGGCGGTGGGCAAACCCTGGGCTGTGGTCAGCGCGCCGCCCTGCTGGGCGCGGATGCTCGCGTCGCCTGGAATCGGCGCCCCGGTCGGCCCGCGCAGGGCGGGGCCCTCCTGATCCGGTTCGGGTCCAGCTTGCTCGCACGGCGTGCCCGCGTCCTCGTCGGGCGGAGTTGGCGGCTGCTGGTGTTCGGGAAAACCCATGATCGCCTCCAGTCGAGTGGACACCGTCTCTGTCGGACTACCGCGCTGTCCGCAGGGCAAACAGCGGTTGGAGATCGGCGGGTGGGGTATGCGCCGCCTATGGAAATCCTCGCAATCGTGGCTCTGATAGCCGTCGTCGCGGTGGTCCTGGCGCTCCGGAAGAGATCCGGGAAGCCGCCGGACCAGCCCGAATCGACCGGCAACGACCCGAAATGAGCCTACGGTAGGCAGCCCGGAAATCGCTGGGCGGACGCGTGAATGGCGTGGCGCGGCCCGGGTACCCTCCGACCAGTCGGTTGACGGTGGATCAGGGAGGTGGCGTGCGAGCAGACGATCGCGACACCGCGCCCCGGTCCAAGACCGTCGGGTTCCAGGTTCCGGCCGAACTCGACCAGCTGACCATGGTGCACTCGCTGGCCGAGACCGTGCTGCTGGTGCGCGGGTTCGCCCTCGACGAGGTCACCGACCTGATCCTGGCGCTGGACGAGGTGGCGACCGCGCTGATGCTGGTCGCGGCCCCGGACACCCAGCTCGACTGCGTGTTCACCACCGGCGACGGCACCCTCGGCGCCCGCATCGCGACGATCATCCGCACGCCGTCCGCGCTCGACGAGGAGTCCTTCGGCTGGCACGTCGTCGCGACGCTGACCGACTCGTTGCGCATCGAATACGGCGACTTCGATCCGGTCGGCGACGGCTACCCGGCGACCGTCGAATTCGGCTGGATCCGGCGGGTGCACGGACCCGCCGCGACCTGAGCCGGGACAGGCTTCGCTCCGAATAAGACATAGCGGTGGCACCGATGGGTACCCCATGGATATCCGCAACCGTTTGGAAGCGAGGCATCGGCGAATGACATCGGAAGCAGAGACAGCCGACAACACGACCACCCGGCGATCCCACTCGCGCGGCGACAGCTACGACAACATCGAGCCCTGGTTCGAGAAGCTGCGCGCGCTGCCACCAGGGGACGAGAACTACGACGCCCTCCGCGAGGAGGTGATCCGGCTGTGTCTGCCGCTGGCCGACCACATCGCGCGCAAGTTCGCGGGCCGCGGGGAACAGTTCGACGATCTCGACCAGACCGCCAGGGTGGGGCTCGTCCTCGCCGTCGACCGCTATGACGTGAGCCGGGGATCGTCGTTCCTGTCCTTCGCGATCCCGACGATCATGGGTGAGGTGCGCAGGCACTTCCGTGACCACACCTGGGCCGTGCGCGTCCCGCGCAGGCTCAAGGAGATCCAGCTCAGGGTCGGGCCCGCCACCGAGGAACTGTCCCAGCAGCTGGGCAGGCTGCCCAATGCCCGCGAGCTCGCCGACGCGCTCGAGGTCGATCTGGTCGAGATCACCAGGGCCCTGGTCGCCGCCAACGGCTACCAGACCAACTCCATCGACGAATTCACCCACGACGACCGGGACAACGCCAGCCAGGCGATCACCGACACCCTCGGCGTGGAAGAACACTGCTACCAGCTCACCGAGGACGCGATGACGGTGCGCCCGCTGATCGCCGCACTGCCCAGCGAAGAGCGGCGCGTGCTGGTCATGCGGTTCTACGAGTCCAAGACCCAGAGCCAGATCGCCGAGCAGCTCGGCGTCTCCCAGATGCAGGTCTCGCGGATCCTGTCCCGCACCCTGGGCCTGCTGCGCGAGCAGGCGCTCGCCGAGCACGCGCCTGCGCAGTGACACCAGCGGCGCCGCGTGCCAGAATTGTCCTAGGTTGAGACCTCCAGCCGACCCTGTCGTACAGGAGGTTCTATGGCTGTCGTTCTGGATCGCCGGTTGTCGAGCCGGCTGCGGTGGTATCGCGGGCCATCGGCGCCCGCCGCGGCCGAGCTCAGTCTGCGCGACCCCGGACGACCCGGCTGCTGGGTACTGAACACCGGCACCGAGCTCGATGCGGCGCGGATGCCGCCGTTCCTGGCACTGCTCGACCGCGCGGTGCATTCCAGCGCCCGCATCGTCGTGGTGGATCTGCGCGAAACCGAGTTCCTGAGCATCCGGGTCGCCGCCATGCTCAGCACCGCCAAGAGCGAGGCCTGGGCCGCTGGCGTCGATATCCGCCTGCTCACCGACGGCCGCGAGGTGGAGCGGGCGCTCGACCTGGTCGGCGTCCGGCCGCTGTTCCGGTACTACGAATCCCTCGACGAGGCATCGGAGCCCGAGCCCGGCGAGCGCTGAGGGTCGATCGGTCCACGCGGTGTTTCGGTCCGGCCAATCCTGGGTAGGCGCACGGTGAACCACTCCGGTGCAGTCAGCTCGGGAGGAGGCCACCGTGGATTCGAGCGACCGGATCATTGCAGAGTCCAAACACGCGACGTCGATCCACATCACGATCGACGCCGATCTCGAGCAGCTCGTCATGCTGCGGGCCTTGGCCGAAACCATCGCCCTGATCACCGGTTTCGGTGTCGACGAGGTCGACGACCTCCGGGTCGCGCTCGACGAGGCGGCGACCTGCCTGATCCTGGGTGCCGTCGCCTCGTCCCAGATCCATTGCGATGTCGTCGCCGACGAGTTCCGGATCCGGGTCTCGGTGGACGCCGTCTGCGGCGACACCGAGCCGGTCGACGAGACGGGAGTCGGCTGGCACGTACTGCACTCGATCACCGATCACCTGGTCGCCGACCATGATCCGTTCGACCAGGCCAGGGGCGGCTATCCGGTCGCCATCACCTTCAGCCGGGTCCGGCGGCTGTTCGCGGATCGGTGATCTCCTGCCGCAGCGAACTGCGGTCGGCGCGCCAGCATTCGAGGACATGCTCGGCGAAACGGTCTTCGAGCAGGGTCGTCGCCTGGATGCCGAAGACGAGCCCCGCCGCCGTTTCCGGTTCGGCACGAAGCAGTTCGGCGATGACATCGCGGCGCATGACCTGTTCGTGGACGGCGTCGGCGACGACGTGCTCGGTATAGAAACGCACGCAGGCGGGATGCGGCAGCAGCGTACGCGCGATGTCGGCGAGGCGGCGTGCGGCGGGCGACGAGGTGATCTCGGTGGCGGCGAAATGCCCGACCAGGGCGCCGCGCAGGCCGCGATGCAGACCGAACAGCGACATCATGTCCACCAGGGCCAGCATCGGTGCGGGCACCGCGTCGAGGTAGTGCAGGTAGCCGGGGTTCAGCCCGGCGCCCGCCAGCAGGTCGGCGAACAGCTGCGCGTGCACGCGATCGCCGCGGCCGCCGCCGAACTCGTCGAATTCCACCGCGACCAGTGCGGCCTTGGCCTGCCCGCGCAGGCGCGGGATCACCCACGCGTACGGATCGGCCTCGATGTGGTGGTAGATCGAGCGGTGCACGAAGTATTCGCGCAGCTGGTCGGGGGTGCCGCGGTCGGCGAGGAAGCCGGCGACGCCGTCGGTGCCGGAGGTGGGTTCGAGCAGGCGGTCGAGTTCGGCGTGGATGTCGTCGCCGCCGGGGACGTCGGCCGACAGCGCGGCGAGCAACCGCCGTTCCAGGTCGCGACGCAGGCGCAGCAGGTCGGGGTCCCATTCCCAGTTCTCGTCGACCTCGGCGAAGCCCTGGTAGTGCAGTTCGTAGCAGGTGTGCAGGGTCAGCAGGAGATCCTCACCGTAGGGATCGGCGCCGTCGGCCGTCGGCACCGCGGAACCCGCTGGGCGCCTGAGTGATTCGACGACGGCGGCGGACAGCTCGCCGCGCGGGGCAGGCAGCGGACGTCGGGACGCGACGAGGGGGTTCATCGGTCGCCTTCCTGATCGCGGCGTCGCCTGCGCCGGTGGCTGGTGTCGCACAGCGGGTAGGTGCTCGACCGGCGGCACAGGCACAGCGCCACCACGAATCGGTCGCAGTGCAGCACGGTGCCGTCGGCGGTGACGACATCGACGGGGCCGTCGACGAGTGCGGGCCCGTCGTCGGTGAGCACGATCCGCCGTGGCTCAGGCGGGGTCGCCGACGACGCGGGACGATGTTCGATCGACACGGATCACCACCAATTCCTCGTAGCGCTGGCCGGGGGTGATGAAGCCGCGGGCGGCCAGCCACCCGGCGCGGGCCCGCATAACCGGCCCGAACGGCACGATGCCCTCGGCGACCACCCACGCGTCGGTCCCGCGATCGCGCAACTGGCGCACACTGCGTTCCGGGTCGCTGAGCGCCGAATGCACGACCAGCCCGACGCCGCCGTCGGTGAGCAGATCCGGCAGCGTGTCGCACAGCCGGTCGAGCACGCTGCGGCCGTCGGGTCCGGCGTCCCATGCCAGCGCGCCGCCGCGGCCGGTGCCGTGCTCGGCGGGCACGTAGGGCGGGTTGGCCAGCACCACGTCGAAACGCGGCAGCCGCAGCGCCGAGGCGAAGTCACCGTGCAGCAGTTCCACCGCGACACCGCGCAGCCTGCAGTTCAGCCACGTCGACGCCAGCGCCGACCGGGAGACGTCGACCGCGGTGACGCTGCGCGCCCCCGCCCGCGCCGCGGCCAGCGCGAGCACGCCGGTCCCCGCGCACACATCAAGAACCCGGCCGCCAGGCAACACAGGCAGCCCGCGCAGGGCACGAGCGAGCAGCCAGGTGTCGGCCTGCGGCCGGTAGACACGCGGCGCGCGGATCACCATCACGTCGTGATACCCCTTTTCCCGCGTCGACAAGGCCCTTGCCCTCGGCATGCCCGCAATCCGGCGAACCAATCCGCGCGGTATGGTCCGGGCGCGTGATCAGGGACTTTGTGCCTCCCCCGAGGTGCGGAAAGTCTGTCGCGGTCTAGCGGGCTGCCGGGCCAGACTGGTTGATATGAACACTCAGCGAGTTCATGAGGTGCCCGACCATCCCACGGTTCGCGCGGCGATCCGGCTCGGTTGCCGGGCGCCGTCGCTGCACAACACCCAGCCGTGGCGATGGGTGTTCGACGGCACCGCGCTCGAGCTCTCGCATGACCCGGATCGGCAGCTGACGGCCGCCGACCCGACCGGACGGCAGGTGCTGATCAGCTGTGGCGCGGCGTTGCACCATGTGCGGACCGCGTTCGCCGCCGCCCACTGGCATACCGCGGTCACCCGGCTGCCCGATCCGGACCGCCCGGAGCTGCTGGCCAGGATCGAGTTCGAGCCGTGGCCCGAGCCGCCGATCGGGGAATTGCGCCGCGCCGAGGCCATCGATCGCCGCTATACCGATCGGCTGCCGATGGCGCCGCCGATCGGCTTGACCTCGGTCGTGTCCACGCTGGACAAGCTCGTCGCGCCGCACGATCTCTCCGTCGACGTCCTCGCCGACGAGGTGCGCCCCAAACTGGCGCTGGTGTCCGAGCAGTCCGGCGCCCTGCGCCGCTACGACATGGAATACCAGGCCGAACTCCGCTGGTGGGCCGGCCATCCCGAGCGGTCCGACGGTGTGCCGCCGTCGGCGCTGATCTCGGAGTCCGAACGCGCCAGGGTGGGCGTCGCACGGCCCTTCCCCGCGCTGGAGCGTTCGGCCCGGCGTGGTGATCTCGACGATCACGCTCGCCTGGTGGTGCTGAGCACCGCTGACGAGTCGCCGCTGGCCTGGCTGCGGACCGGTGAGGCGCTCTCGGCGGTCCTGCTCGACTGCACGGCGTCGGGACTGTCGACCTGCGCGCTGACCCACATCACCGAATTGACCGCGGGCAGGCGCCTGCTCGCCGGTCTGATCGGTCATCCCGGCGTGCCGCAGGTCGTGGTCAGGATCGGCATCGCCCCCGAGGACAGGCAGCGGCCACCGACCCCGCGTCGACCGCTCACCGAGGTGCTGACCGAGCGGTGACCCGTCATGGGCCCGCCTCGCCCGATTCATCGGCAGCGCGAAAGGCCTCGACCGCCGTCGGCAGGGTGGGGAACAGCCGTTCGGCGCCGATCCGCTCGGTGAGGCCGGACGCGTCCAGGTCGACGCGCAGATCCTGTTTGACCCGCGCCATCGCGAACACCACCCCGCGCGCGGCCAGCTCGGCCCGCACCTGTTCCACGGCGTCGAGCGCGGTCAGGTCGACCTCGACATTGGCTTCGACATTGAGCACGAACCAGCGCACCGGTTCCCCACTGCGCCGCGCCCACCAGTCGACGGCGGCCAGCGCGCTCTGACGGAAGTCCTCGGCATTGGCGAAGAACAGCGGTGCGTCGTAGCGGTACACCACCAGTCCCGCGAGAGGTTTCGCCTCCGGATAGTCGTCGACGTCGTGCATGCCCGCGAGATCGGGGACGAAGCCGAGGATCGCGTCGTGGCCACGGGCGATCCGGCGCAGCAGGTCGAACACCGACAGCGCGATCGCGACGAGCACGCCGTAGAGGACACCGAGCACCAGCACGGAGCCCGCGGTGACCAGCGCGAGGAACAGTTCGCTGAGCCGGAACCGGGCGATCCGGCGGAACTCGCGCACATCGACCAGCCGCAGCGCCGCGTACACGACCAGCGCGCCCAGCGCCGCGACGGGGAACTGCGCGAGCACACCGGTGGCGCCGAACAGCACGACGAGCACCGCGGCGAGGGTGACCAGCGCGTAGAGCTGGGTGCGCGCCCCCATCAGGTCGGCGATGGTGGTGCGGCTACCGCTGCAGCTCACCGGGAATCCGTGGGTGAGCGCGGTGGCCACATTCGTCGCGCCCAGTGCGGCGAGTTCGGTGTTGACCTGCACATGCTCGCCGTGCCGTGCGGCGAAGGCCCGCGCGGTCAGGGCGTTGTCGGAGAAGCCGACCACAGCCAGACCCGCGGCGGGCAACAGTAGGGCCATGACGTCGGCCATCGCGATGGCGGGCAGCCCCGGTGTCGGCAGGCCGGTGGGGACCTCACCGACCACGCCGATGCCGTACCGCTGCAGCGAGAACACCGCGACCGCCACCGTCGCGGCCAGCACCGCGATGAGCGGTCCTGGCGCGCGCGGCGTCCAGCGGGCCATGATCAGCAACGCCGCCAGGACGACGAACGCCAGGGCCGCGGTCGGTGGATGCCACTGGCCGAGGTTGGCCACGAACGAGCGCAGCTGCGCCATCGAGGTGACCCCCGTGACCGGCACACCGGTGACCCGCCCCAGCTGGCCGACGATCATCAGCCCCGCCGTCCCCGCCAGATAGCCGATCAGCACGGGCCGCGACAGCAGATCGGCCAGTACCCCGAGCCGGGCAGCCGATGCGGCCAGGCACAGCGCTCCGACCAGCAGCGCCAGCAGCGCGGCCAGCGCCGCGTAGCGCTCAGGGTCGCCCGCCGCCAGCGGCGCCAGGGTGACCGCGGTGAGCAGCGCGGTGGTGGACTCGGGACCGACCGACATCTGCCGCGAGGTCGCCAGCAGCGCGTACACCGCCAGCGGCGCGATCGTGGCCCACAGCCCGACCACCGGCGGCAGCCCCGCGACCGTCGCGTAGGCCATCACCTGCGGGACCAGATACGCGGCGACCGTCACGCCCGCGACCACGTCCGAACGCAGCCATGCGCGCCGATAGTTCCAGAACTGCCGCAGACCCGGCAGCGCTCGCTCCAACACCGTGGGAAACATTGTGCGCTCCTCGCGCGCGGTCACACCGCCGACGTCACCGGATCGGGACGCGAGTCCCCGGCATGCGTGACCTTCGGCCCTGACCGGGCCGCCGGTGCGGGGGCAGGCTCGTAGGCGACGACAATGGCAACGAGGGTCTGTCGTCTCTGAGAAAGGGTCAGCGATGATCACGGTGTTCCTGGTCGACGACCACGAGATCGTCCGGCGCGGCGTCTCCGACCTGATCGCGCTCGAGCCGGATCTCCGGGTGGTCGGGGAGGCGGGTGACTGCGCGGAGGCGCTGGCGCGCATTCCCGCGCTGCGCCCCGACGTGGTCGTGCTCGACGTGCGGCTGCCCGACGGCAACGGCATCGAACTGTGCCGCGAACTCCTCTCGGCCGAACCGGCGCCACGCTGCCTGATCCTCACCTCGTTCACCGACGAGCAGGCCATGCTCGACGCGATCCTGGCCGGGGCGAGCGGTTACGTCGTCAAGGACATCAGGAGCCTGGAGCTGATCAACGCCGTGCGCGAGGTCGGCGACGGCAAGTCGCTGCTGGACAACAGGGCCGCCGCGGCGCTGATGGCCAAGCTGCGCTCGGAGGCGGCGGAGCAGACCGGGCCGCTGGCCACGCTGACCGAGCAGGAACGCACCCTGCTGTCGCTGCTCGGCGAGGGCCTGACCAACCGGCAGATCGCGGCGCGCATGTTCCTGGCCGAGAAGACCGTCAAGAACTACGTGTCCCGGCTGCTGACCAAACTGGGTGTCGAACGCCGCACCCAGGCCGCCGTCATGGCCGCCGATCTGGACCGGCCGCCGCGCCGATGACCTCGCCCGATGCCCGTCGCACCGTGGAAGAATGCGCGGTATGGACGACGAATCGGCAGCCGGTGGCCGGCCTCCGGTGACCGAGACCCTGTCTCAGCTGCGTCTGCGTGAACTGCTGAGGGAGGTCCAGGACCGGATCACCCAGATCGTCGACGTCCGCGACCGGATGGACCGGTTGATGGAGGCCATGCTCGTCGTGACGGCGGGCCTCGACCTGGACAACACCCTGCGCACCATCGTGCACACCGCGATCGAACTCGTCGACGCGGGCTACGGCGCGCTCGGTGTGCGTGAGACCGACAAGACCAGCAATCAGCTCGCCGAGTTCGTCTATGAGGGCATCGACGACCGCACCCGGGTGCTGATCGGCGATCTGCCGCGCGGGCACGGCGTGCTCGGCGTGCTCATCGCCGACCCGAAACCCATTCGGCTGACCAATCTTTCGGACCACCCCTCCTCGGTCGGCTTCCCGCCCAACCACCCGCCGATGCGAACCTTCCTCGGCGTACCGGTGCAGGTGCGCGGCGAGGTGTTCGGCAATCTCTATCTCACCGAGAAGGCGGGCGGCCAGGAGTTCACCGAGGACGACGAGGTGGTCGTGCAGGCGCTGGCCGCCGCCGCGGGCATCGCGATCGAGAACGCGCGCCTGTACGCGCAGTCGCGGGTGCGCCAGCTCTGGCTGGAGGCGATCCGGGACGTCGCCACCGAACTGCTGGCAGGCAGCGCGTCGGAGGACGTGCTCGAGCTGATCGCCGAACGTGGCCGCTCCCTGACGCATTCGGTGTGCACGTTCCTGGCGCTGCCCGAGGACCCCGACGTGCCGCACGAGGAGATCACCGAGCTGGTGGTGGTCGCGGCGGCCGGTGCCGACGCCGGTGTGCTGGTCGGCCGCGCCATCCCGCTGACGGATTCGCCGGTGGCCGCGGCGTTCCGGTCGGGCAGTCCGGTCACCTCCGACGCTCCGGCCCACGATCCGATCTTCGCCTCGATCGCCGAATTCGGGCCGGTACTGACCCTGCCGCTGCGCGCGAACGGACTGGTCACCGGAGTGCTGACCACCGTGCTCCCCGCCGGGGTCACCCCGCCGACCCCGGCGGATCAGGCGCTGATGAGCACCTACGCCGACCAGGCCGCGGTGGCGCTGCAATTGGCCGACACCCAGCGCCGGATGCGCGAGCTCGACGTGTACGCCGACCGCGACCGGATCGCCCGCGGCCTGCACGATCACGTGATCCAGCGGTTGTTCGCGGTCGGGCTGTCGTTGCAGGGCACGATGCAGCGGGCCAGGGCCCCCGAGGTGCGCACCCGTCTCGACGAGACGATCGACGACATCCAGGCGATCGTGCAGGACATCCGCTACTCGATCTTCGACCTGCAGTCCAACACCACCACCGACTCCTCGCAGTACCGGAAACGCCTGCACCACATCATCACCGAGATGACCGCCGACACCGGGCTGCGCACCACCGTCCGGCTCGCCGGCCCGGTCACCGTGCTCGAGCCACCGCTGTCCGATCATGTCGAAGCGGTGCTGCGAGAGGCGGTGAGCAATGTCGTGCGCCATGCGAAGGCGAGCACGGTCGCGGTGGAACTGATTGTGCGCGACGAGGTGAGCATCGAGGTCGCCGACGACGGCGCCGGCATCGCGCCCGAGATCACCCGGCGCAGCGGGCTCGCCAACCTCGCCGCCAGGGCCGAGGCCGCGGGCGGCAGTTTCGCCGTCACCGAGCGCGAGTCGGGCGGCACGGTGCTGCGCTGGTCGGCGCCGTTGTCCTGAGCGGGGACCAAAGTCCTTGCGGAGCAGGACCTGCGGCCCTGTCCGGCCGCACCGGCCACGACGCACAGTGGGGAGGACAGAGAGGGTGTCATGTCCCATCCCGAGAACCCTGGCCGCCCGGTCGTCGCGGGGGTCGACGGCTCGCCGCGGTCACACATCGCCCTGCGGTGGGCCGCCGAATTCGCCGCCCATCATCAGGCGCCGCTGCACCTCGTCTACGCGGTGGAGGTCCCGGTCGAGTACGGGCCGGGAGTCAGCGGTCCGCTCTTCGACGGCGAAATACTCTACGCCCATGGCGAATCCGTGGTCACGGGCGCGGCGGCCGAGGTCGCCTCGGTCGGCGATCTCGTGATCACGACCTCCGTCGAGGTGGGCGACGCGCGGGCGATCCTGCGGCAGCACAGCGAGTCGGCGCGGCTGGTTGTCCTCGGCAGCCGGGGGCTGGGGGCGGTGCGGCGCGCGCTGCTCGGCTCGGTCAGCACGGCGGTCGCCCGGCATGGCGCGTGCCCGGTTGCGGTCGTGCCGGAGTCGGCGGTCACGACGACGGGGGCAGTGGTGGTCGGGGTCGACGGCTCCCGCCCCAGCGCCGACGCGGTCGCACTGGCCTTCGACGAGGCGAGTCGTCGTCACGTGCGGGTGATCGCGGTGCGCGCCTGGTCGGAGCTGTTCCGCTACGAATCACGGGAGACGATGCGGGCCGAGGCCGACGCGGAGCTGTCGGCGAGCCTGGCGGGCTACGGCGAGAAATACCCCGACCTGCGCGTCGAACGCATCGTCGTCGAGGACCGGCCGGCCAGGGCCGTGCTCACCGCGGCGGCGGGCGCACAGCTGATCGTCGTCGGCAGCCACGACCGCGGCGGATTCGCCGGAGCGGCACTCGGTTCGGTCGCGCAGGCCATCCTGCACGGCGCGCACTGCCCCCTGATCATCGCCCGGCCGGGAGCCGGGAACTGACCGGGTGGGTCACAACCACTTGATGCGGCGGAAGGCGACCACCAGGGCAGAGCAGAGGACCACCATGGTGATCAGCACGGCCGGATAGCCCCATCGATGGTGCAGTTCCGGCATGTGGTCGAAGTTCATGCCGTAGATGCCGGCGATCATCGTCGGCACGGCCAGGATCGCGACCATGGCGGAGATCCGGCGCATGTCGGCGTTCTGCTGGATCGCGATCTTGGCCACCGCGGCGCTGACCAGCGCCGTCAGCGACTCGTCGAGATCGTTGATGCGTTCGGACACCCCGGCGTGGTGGTCGGCCACATCGCGCAGGTAGCGCCGGATCTCCTTGGACAGTGGGGATTCCGGCCTGGTCAGCGCCTGCAGCGGCAGGGCCAGTGGGCTCACCGCCCGCCGCAGTTCGACGATTTCGCGCTTGAGCTGGTAGATCGACTCGATCGGCAGCCTGCTGCGCGGGGTGAACAGCTCCTCCTCGATCGATTCCACGTCGTACTCCACCGACTGGGCGACCACGATGTAGGAATCGACGATGCGGTCGGTGATCGCGTGCAGCACGACACCGGGCCCCAGCGCCATCCGCGCGGGGTCCTGTTCGAGCCGGTGTCGCACATCGGCCAGCGCCGAGTGCGCGCCGTGGCGCACCGCGACCACGAAGTCGGGTCCGGTGAACACCATGATGTCGCCGGTCTCGACGATCTCGCTGACCGAGTGCATGTCGTGCTCGACGTAGGCGACGGTGCGCATCACGGTCACCAGCGTGTCGTCGTAGCGCTCGAGCTTGGGCCGCTGCCGCCCGTGCACGGCGTCCTCGACGGCCAGCGCGTGCAGGTCGAAGATCCCGGCGATCTCCCCCATCTGGTGCGCGTCGGGCTCGAACAGGCCGAGCCAGACGAAACCCGTTCCCCTGCTGCGGACTTCGGCCAGCGCGGCGGCCGGGGTGAACCGGCCGGGCAGTCGTCGCCCGTCCACATAGACACCACAGTCGACGATCGCCCGCGCCGTGGGGACGGCAGGCCGGTGGACGGGCGGCTCGGCGAGGAGCCGGGAACGACGGAAGCGGAACTGTGGAACGGACGACACCGGCCCGATCCTATGCGCAGTCGCGACAGCCGAGCCCGGCACCGAGTCGGCGCCGGTGGTGTACCGCCCGCCGGGGCCGGTACCCCGGCGAATTCACTTGCCCTGCAGGCTGCTCCGCGAGTCCGTAGCCTGAGAACGTGATTACGCTGAAGAAGGAAGACGGCGCGGCCGACCTCGCCGGCATCACCAAGATGAGTGTGGGGGTGAGCTGGGACCCGTCGGCCGGATCCAGCGGGGGCCTGCTCGGGATGGCGCGGCGCAAGCGCGGTGTCGACCTCGACCTGATCGCCGTGCTCATGCAGGGCGGTGAGCCCGTCCGCTTCGCAGGCCTGGATTCGCTGAACCCGCTCGGCAACGGCGCGGTGGTGCACACCGGTGACGAACAGACCGGCGCGGCGTCGGGCGACGACGAGACCGTGCACGTCGTCTTCGCCGACGTCCCGCCGATCATCGACGCCATCGTCTTCGTCGCCGCGGCGTTCAAGAAGGGCAGCTCGTTCGAGAAGGCCAACAACGTCTCGTTCAAGATCTACGACGCGACCGGCGCCGACAGTCAGCCCGTCGCCGACATCTGGCCGTCGCTGCTCGGCCAGGAGAACGCCAACGCGATCGCGCGGGCCTTCCGCAACGGCCCGGTCTGGCAGCTCGAGGTGCTCGACCGCAAGGGCAAGATCAAGCAGGGCGACCGGCAGGCGCTGCTGCGATTCGCCATCCAGTAGCCATCGTCTCGCCGCGCTCACCCGGCCCGCGTACGGTGGTTGCCGGTACGGAGGGCAGTGATGCGCGCACAGTTGATGATCGTCGAGGACGACACCCGGGTTCGGACATCGCTGCGGCTGGCGATGGAGGGCGAGGGCTACGTCGTCGCCGAGGCCGAACGGGCGGAGGCGGCGCTGGACCAGGTCCGCGACTTCGGCGTCCCCGACGTGATGATCGTCGACCTCATGCTCGGCGGGATGGACGGCTACACCTGCATTCGTGAGGTGCGCCGCGACCACGACGTGCCGATCATCGTGGTCAGCGCCCGCGACGACACCCACGACGTGGTCGCCGCGCTCGAGGCGGGCGCCGACGATTTCGTCACCAAGCCGTTCGCGGTCAAGGAGCTCACCGCCCGCATCCGCGCGCTGCGCCGCCGCACCAGGAACAGCGCCGACCGCGATGTCACCGAACTCGTTCTCGACGCCGCCCCCGACCGGCGCCTGATCCTGTGCCCGGAGCGTGGTTCGCTGCGCCTGGACGGGCGTGACGTGCACCTGACCCTCACCGAGTTCCGGTTGCTGTGCGAACTGGCACAGAACGACAGCCTGGTGCTGAGCAGGCAGGTGCTGCTCGACAAGATCTGGGACCGTGGGTTCTTCGGCGACGAGCGCATCGTCGACGTGCACGTGCGCCGCCTGCGGACCAAGATCGAACGCGATGCCGCCGACCCGCGCCTGATCGTGACGGTCCGCGGACTCGGCTATCGGCTCGATGTCCAAGCCTGACGGTTCCCCCCGACTATCGCGGTTCCGTGGCCTGCGTGGCCGGGTCATGGCCGCGTTCGTGCTCGGCGCGAGCGTGGTGGCCGTGATCCTGGCCGGATCGGTCTACGGAATCAGCACCAGCTACATGGAATCGCAGCGGGTGCGCATCGTCGAACGTGCTGTCGGCGTGCACGCCGAACTGCTGCGGCTACGCCTGGACGACCCGCGGATCACCGGCGAGCAGGCGCTGGACGCGCTGCATCTGCCCACCGGCTACATCGCCGTCCTGCACCGGGACGGACGGTGGTCGGCCATCGGTGTCGACGACGGCTTCGCCCCACTGACCCCACCGGTGATCGATACGGCCGACGCCATCCCGAGCACCGCCACCCGCGTGTGGCTCGGCGACCAACCGTATCTCCGAGTGTGGTCCCAGGTCGAGAACGGTTCTGTCCTCTACGAATTCGCGCCGATGCGGGAACTCGAAGCCAATCTGCACATGCTGCGCACGATCCTGCTCGCCTGCGCCGTCCTGGCCGTCACCGTCGCCGCCGCGCTGGGTGCGTGGGCCGCCCAGCGCGCGCTCAGCCCGCTGCGGCAGGTGGCCGCGGCCGCCTCGCGGATCGCCTCCGGTGAACACGATCTGCGCCTGCCGCGCGCCACGGACGAGGATCTGGCGATCACGGTCGAGGCGTTCAACGCCATGGTCGACTCCCTGCAACGCCGCATCGAGCGCGAACGGCGCCTTGTCTCCGACCTCAGCCACGAACTGCGCACCCCGCTGACCACGCTGACCACCACCGCGACCGTGCTCGCCGGGCACCGCGACGAACTGTCGGAGCGGCCGAAAGCCGCACTGGGACTGCTGGTCGAGGAGACCTCCCATCTGCGCGGCCTGCTCGACGACATGCTCGCACTTGCCCGCGCCGAAGCGGGCATCCACCGCTCCGACCTGTCGCCGCTGTCGCTGGCCGAACTGCTCACCCATCTGCTCGCGGGCCGCGACACCCCACCGGAGGTCCTCGACGTGCGCGACCCCGGCACGGTGCGCGGGCGGCGGATGGAACTCGAACGCGCGCTGGTCAATCTGCTGGCCAATGCCGATCGGCACGGCGGCGGACTGACCGGAGTCAGGGTCGACCGCGACGGCGCCGACATCACGGTGATCGTCGACGACGCGGGACCCGGTGTCGCGCCCGAGGACCGCGAACGCATCTTCGACCGGTTCGTCACGGTGTCGCGGGCGACGGCGGGCACCGGCATCGGGCTCGCCCTCGTGGCCGAGACCGTCGCCTGCCACGACGGCACGCTGCGCTGCACCGAAAGGCCCGGTGGCGGCGCGCGCTTCGTGCTGACCATCCCCGCCTGTGACGACGTTCGTCATGAGATCGCAAACAAACCAGCGGAACCGCTGCAATGAAACATTGCGATTGTCTGTCCGGTCACCGGGATCGAGCCGTGCCGCGCTTCCGGTCTGGAGGAGGACAAGTCGTCGATGGCCCGTCATGGGCCACCGGCGGACGAGGTCCGGATGTCGCTGCCAGGCAACCGATTCCGGTGACCATCCAGCTCCCCGGGGGAGCACGAAAAGCAGCGGGGCCCGGCGCAGTGTCGCGCCG
>NZ_JBHXAY010000121.1:0-19703 GCF_042728775.1 Nocardia sp. NPDC060259 | reverse complement strand
GCTACTTCACATTGACGACGTGCTCTGCCGGGGTCGCGGCGTACAGCTGCTCGATGTCGGTGGCGTACTTCTTCGCGATCGGGGTCCGCTTGAGCGACATCTTCGGGGTCAGCTCGTCGCCGCCCGGCTCCCACAGGTTCTCCACGATGACGAAGCGCTTGATCTGCTCCACCCGCGAAAGCTTGCGGTTGCCCGCGGTCACCGCGGCCTTGACCTCCTCGACGATCTCGGCGCGGCGCGCGAGCTCGGCGTGGGTGGCGTCGGTGGCGCCGAACTCCTTGGCGCGCAACGCCGCGACATCGGGATCGAGCATGATCAGCGCGGTGATGTAGGGGCGGGCGTCACCGATGGCGACGGCCTGACCGATCATCGACGACGCCGCCTTCATGGCGTTCTCGATATTGGAGGGGGCGATGTTCTTGCCCGCCTCGCTGATGATCAGTTCCTTCTTGCGGTCGACGATGCGCAGGTAGCCGTCGGCGTCGAGGGTGCCGATGTCACCGGTGTGCAGCCAGCCCGCGTCGTCGATGGCCTCGGCGGTCTTGTCGGGCATGTTGCGGTAGCCGGGGGTGACGATCGGGCCGCGGATGAGCACCTCGCCGTCGGCGTCCAGACGCAGTTCGACACCGTCCATGACACGACCGACCGAGCCGGGGCGCGGCTTGTCGAGATCGGTGAACGTGCCGACACCGGTGGTCTCGGACATTCCCCACACCTCGCTGACCGCGAACCCGAGGCCGAGGAAGTACTCCAGGGTCTCCGCGGGCACCGGGGCGGCGCCGGACGCGGCGACCTTCAGATCGCCGAAACCGAGCGCCTCGCGCAGCTTGGACAGCACCAGGGCGTCGGCGGCCTTGTGCTGCACACCGAGCAGCAGCGAGCCGCCCTCACCGGACAGCTTCGCCTTGGCCTGCGCCACACCGACACCGATCGCCCAGTTGGCCAGAGCCTTCTTCACCGGGCTCGGCTCGACCGCGAGCTTGTTCTCGATACCGGCCTTGATCTTCTGCCACACCCGCGGCACACCGAAGAACACGGTGGGGCGGGCGTCGGGCAGGGCGGCGGCGATCTCACGCGGGTCGGTGACCGTGGTGATCTGGATGCCGGTGAGCAGGCTCATCGCGTGCGCGGAGATGCGGTCGGCGACATGCGCGGCGGGCAGATACGACACGGCACGGTCGTCGAAACCGACCGGCAGCGGACCGGAGACCAGGCCGACGACCTGGGCGATCACATTGCCTTGGGTGAGCTCGACACCCTTGGAGGGGCCGGTGGTGCCGGAGGTGTAGATCAGGGTGGCCAGATCGCCCGGCTGCACCGCCTGCCACGCGGCGTCGAAGTCGAAGTCGGGCAGCGGATCCGACTCCAGCTGGGCCAGGCCGATGGTGCCCTCGGCAGTGCCGTCGACGAGTACGGTGTGCTCGACCTCGGTGCCCGATTCACGGATGACGTCGAGGAATGCCTGCTCGGTGATCACGACCTTGTTGCCCGCGTTGGCGAACACGTGCGCGATCTGCTCCGGGGAGCTGGTGTTGTACACCGAGAACGGGGTCGCGCCCAGGTGCAGGGCCGCGGTGTCGATCAGGTTGAACTCGGGGCGGTTGGTGAGCATGATGCCGACCGCGTCGCCGTGGCCGACGCCGAGCTTCGCCAGGCCTGCCGCCAGTGCCCGCACCCGCGTCGCGTATTCCGCCCAGGTGATCTGCTGGGTGCCGCCCACCGTTCGCAAGGCGATCTGGTCGGGCCGCAATGCGGCGGTCTGCTGGAAGGCGGCGGGCACGGTGTGCACCGTGACGCCGGAAGCGTGCGCGAAACCGATGTCTGTCATATCCCTGTTCCCGATATAGGCCGTGCCGGACGCCGAGCCAATGCGAGTGAATCTGTCTCATCATCTCGAGCGATGGGCGTCGACAGTGGCGCGGCTCACTTATCGTAACCGGACATACGGGATTGTGGCGGTGGTTACCGTCGACGCGCGAAGAGCCTGCGCCATCCGCGCGGGGTCTGCGCGGCCGGCGGCTGTGGTGCGGTGACAGTGCCAGGGTGCGGCGCCCAGGGCGCGAAGTCGCGGGGGATCATGTGCTTGCGCCACCGCACCTTGGCATCGAGATAGCGCCTGCCACGGTCGGTCTCGAGCCGCACGGCCAGCGGAATCACCTCGACCGCGATCCCCGCCTCGGTGAGCGCGCGCAGCTTGTCGGGATTGTTGGTCAGCAGGCGCACCTGGTGCAGACCGAGGCCGAGCAGTGCCTTGGCGACGAGTTCGTATCGGCGGGTGTCGGGTTCGAGACCGAGCCGGGCGTAGCTCTCGAAGGTGTCGATGTCGTAGCGCTCGCTGGTGCGATAGCCGATGGCCTTCCAGATCAGGCCTGCGCCACGGCCCTCCTGTTCGAGGTACACCAGCACACCGGCGCCTTCGGCCTGGATCATGTCCATCGACAGGGCCAGTTCGGGGCCGCAGTCGCAGTCGTCGGAGCCGAGGGCGTCGCCGTACAGGCACCGCGAATGGACTCGGACCAGCGGCTTCTCGCCGGGCTCGCCGAACACCAGCACATAGCCGCCGTCGGCCGGGTCATCGATCGTGTGCACCTGCACCCGCAGCCGGGTGCCGTTGCGGCTGAACTGGTGTTCCGGTCGCAGGTCGTCGACGTCTCGTCCGGTCGCCTCACCCGGCGGGACCTGGACGGGCTCGATGATCGTCAAGCGCTCCTCCGAGACGGTGTCGGCATCGGAAAATCCGCTGCGTGGACGGCGTAGGGCAAGGCAACGGCGCGACTCTACTCCGGCTGTACTGCCAGGCACATCAACCGGGGGTCACACCGGTGTTACGGGTGACACCGTCACGCGCGTACAGCTGCATGATCCGGTCGACCTCGGCGACCTGGGGGAAGCCGGCCGACACCGCGCCCAGCTTCTGCGTCGGCAGCATCGCGGCCGTTGCCCACACGAAATCCGCTGCGGTGAGGGCATCCTCGGACTGCACCACCCGGTAGGCGAGGGCGGCCGCGAAGGCGGCGGCGGCGCCGACGGCCGCTTTGAGGACTTGGGGGAAGTGGTCGACGACGATATCGTCGTCGTCGGAATAGACGGTGCAGCCGAAGCCGTCGACGGCACACACCGCCGACACGCCGAGCCCTCGCAGGCGCCGCGCGGTGTCGGCGGCGGAGTCGGTGTCGACGTCCGGCAGCAGCGCGTCGAGTTCGACGGTGCTGCCGACGAGGTAGTCGACGACGTCGAGGTACCGGTACAACCCTTGCGGCACGGCGATACTCGGTGCGGCACAGACGATCACCTGGGGGCGCTCCGGGAGATCCCGGACGTACGCGAGGACCTGTTCGATGATCGGCGCGGGCTGCTCGAAGGTGAGCACGACCACCGCCGATCCCGCCAGCGCCGCCCGGACCTCGGGTCGGTCGATGTCGTCGTCGAGCAACTGCACGCGCGAGTCGCGGCAGGCGATGAGACGCACTTCGCCGCTGTGGTTCATGACGACGGCCGTGACCAGGGTCGCCGCGGACGGCACAACTTTCACCAGCGAGCGGCCGACGTCGTAGTCCGCGAGCAGGTTCAGGATGCGCGCTCCGTTGGCATCGTCGCCGACGGCCGCGATCAACTGCACGTCGAGCCCGAGCAGGGCGGCGGCGACGGCCCGGTTGAGTCCCTTGCCGCCCGGCAGACCGGCGAAGGTGCCGTCGACGGGGGCTTGCCTGGCCGGGAAGGTGTCGACCCGGTAGAGGTGGTCGATCACGGCATCGCCGATCACGGTGACCGTCCGGCCCGTCGGCGCCGAGGTGGGCGTCACACCGGTCGGGGGAGCGGCGGCGGTCGCCGGATCGGCGGTGAGCAGACCGGCGAGCGTGGTGAGTGCGGCACGTTCGGCCGTGGTGCGCAGGCGTTTCACCGTCGGCGCCGCCGGGGTGGTGGTGGCACCGATGGCGATGTGCAGGGGTATCCACTGCTGCGCCAGGTACTCGCGGCGGGCGCCGAGGTTGGCCGCGTACAGCTGGTCGGGATCGATGTCGCCGTTCGGCGATTCACGCAGCAGACCGAGCGCGAGGGTCGCATCGGCGATGAGACGCTCGGCGGGGGGCAATTGCCGGGTCGTCTCGCGGAGCACCGGCAGGACCGCCTCCTCGCGGGAGACGCCTTCGCGCTGCGCGTAATCGGTCACCACCGGAAGATCGAGAATCGGCGCTGCTCCGATCTCGGTGTGCCGCAGTCGTTCTGCGCTGAGACCGGAGAACTTGCCCAGCCGCGCGAGAATGCCGCGTACCAGGTCTGTTCGTGCGTCCTGCGGGAGCATCGGCACGCGATTGGCCCTCCATGGTCGTGACGGCGGTGTTTGAGCAGCATCTCGTCGGGCAATTACCAATCTACAACGGCAATTGACCGCACTGAAGGGCAAATGCCACACTGGAATTCCCAGGAACCGGGAGCACCGAACCGCTCCCCTTCGTGGAATCGGAGTCTCCGATGACCATTCACATCACACCGGACGACATGCGCAGCACCCACAGCCCCGAATACGCGGAGCGCGTCGGGTCGGACCCCGAGATCTGGCGGCTGAGCTGGTTGCCGGAACGTCGGCTGAGCCGGGACCAGGCCTACGCGGGCATGGAACTCGACGAATTGATCAGCGACCTCACCGCCGCCGGCGACCGCCTCGCGCACGCGCAGATCAACGCCCTGGCCGACACCGTCGGAATCGTCTGGGAACAGGCGATCATCCGGCTCTACAAGCGAATGCTCGCTCGCGTCGACGACCCCGACGAGGCCGGACCCCCGCTGACCAGGCCGCGCACCACGACGTACCTGTTCGGGCACGGCGGAACGCGGCAGGTCAACTACGGATAGACCCTCAGGCTGACGGCGTGCGGTGCTCGGCGCCGACCGCGTCGGACAGCGAGCGGAAACCGCCGGCGCGCAGGTTGGCGGCGATGCCGCGGTGGATGCGGGTGGTCCAGAAGGGGCCGCCGTAGATGAAGCCGGTGTAGCCCTGCAGGAGGGTGGCGCCCGCCAGGATGCGGGCCCAGGCCTGGTCGGCGTTCTCGATACCGCCGACCGAGATCAGGACCAGCTTGTCGCCGACGCGGGCGTAGAGGCGGCGCAGAACTTCCAGGGAGCGTTCGGCGACGGGCGGACCGGACAAACCGCCCGCGCCTATCGCTTCGACCTCGGCGGCCGGGGTCGCCAGGCCGTCGCGGCGGATGGTGGTGTTGGTGGCGACGATGCCTGCCAGGCCCAGTTCGACGGCGAGGTCGGCGACGGCGTCGATGTCCTCGTCGGACAGGTCGGGGGCGATCTTGACCAGGACCGGAACGGTGACGCTGTCGAGCACGTCCTGCAGGATCGGGCGCAGCGACTCGACGGCCTGCAGGTCACGCAGACCGGGGGTGTTGGGGGAGGACACGTTCACGACGACGAAATCGGCGAGGGGGCCGAGTAGTCGGGCGCTGGTGGCGTAATCGCCTGCGGCGGCCTCGGGTTCGGTGACCTTGGTCTTGCCGATGTTCGCGCCGATCGGGACGGTCGAATGCGCGTTGTGCAGGCGGGCGGCGGCCGCGGCGGCGCCGTGGTTGTTGAAACCCATCCGGTTGATCAGGCCGTGGTCGGCGGGCAGCCGGAACAGGCGCGGCGCCGGGTTACCCGGCTGGGCGTGCGCGGTGACGGTGCCGATCTCGGCGAAACCGAAACCAAGCGAGCCCCAGGTGTTCACGCCGTCGGCGTTCTTGTCGAAACCGGCGGCCAGGCCGAGCGGTGCGGGGAAATCGACACCGAAGGCGGTGGTGGCCAGGATCGGGTCGTCGGCGACGGTCAGCTTGCGCGCCAGCCAGCGAGTCGGCGGGAACCAGGTGGCGAACCGCAGGGCGGCGAAAACCAGGTGATGCACCCGCTCCGGCGGGACCAGGAACATCAGGCGTAGTAACAGGGCGTACATGGGTCGGCTCACAATCCGGGTTCGGGCACAGGCAGGACGGCATTCTTGCGGCGGCGCAACAACACCCGGCGGCTGCCGTCGGTGTAGGCGCGTACCCGCGACAACTCCCAGCCACCGAATTCGGCCTGGATGGCCAGCCGCATCGAGGCGGTGACCCGGGTGACCTCGGGTGGCAGCCGCAGCGGCACGTATTCGTAGTCGTCGTTGCTGGTTTCCCAGCTCGGCGGAACCGCCGAGCGAGAACCGCGAGGCTTGGCCGCCATCACTGCCCTCTCTTCCGCTCGTCCGCACCGATCCGCTGCAAACCCTCACCCGTGGCCGAGGCCACGAACAGGTCGCCGGTACGTTCGTCGACGGTCACCGCATCGGGCTGGCGCAGGGTCGGGAACCGTCCCACCTCGACACCGATCCCGGTCGACAGGTCGTAACCGACGACCTCGTTGCTCTCCGTGCAGGTCACCCAGACCGTGTTCGAGCGCGGATCGTAGGCGAGCGCGTAAGGCGACGATGATACCGGGAAACGCTGGCGCAGCACGAGCGGACCTGCCGAGTAGACCAGCAGTTCGCCGCCCGCGGTGTCGGTGACGATGATCCGCCCTTCCGGGTCGGCGATGGCGTTTGCTGCGCCGTCACCGGCGCGCAGCATCAGGCCGAGCGCGTCGTCGCGGACGCTGACGACGGCGGTCTGCTTGCGGTCGAGGACGGTGATGTCGGCACCGGTCAGGGCGATCACGTCGGCCGAGACGAGGCCGGTGACGGTGCGGGCGACGCTACCGTCGGGGCGCAGTTCACGCACCGTGCCGTCGGCGGTGCCGACGACCAGCGTGCCGTCCGTGCGTGTTTGCACGCTGTGCACGTCGCCGTCGACGGGAACCTCGGTCACGGTGCCCGCGGTCACGTCGACCCGCAGCACCCGATCCGGGGCGGCGACGAGCACTTCACCCGCTGTGCCCTGGGCCAAAGCCGCGCCCACGGCGGGCAGGGTGACGGTCCGCGCGGTGGTGGGCGCGGCGGGGTCGAGCAAGGTCAGCGTGGTGCCCGCGGTGTCGAGGGCGGCGAGGCGACCGGTGTGCCGTTCGGCCAGCAGCGCTTTCGTCGCGGCGGCGGGAATGACCTGGCCTGCGGGCGATGTCGCGGTGGCAGGGGAGACGGCCGCGGTGGCCGGATCCCGGGTCGGCACATCGGGGCCGTCCGCACCAGCACATCCCGTCAGCACCACCAGTGCCGCCGCGCCGAACAGCGCTGAGGCGACCGAGCCGCGAGGGCGCATGCACCGAACTCCTAATCTCACGAGGTGACCGCTGATCACCATCTGACCATGATGACTCACCGGTAGCTCCGACCGGGTGGCGCGCGTCGGGCCTGTCGGTGACGGAGGTTACTGTTGACACGTCGACAAATGTTTTGCCAGGACGCGGGGAGGGGATGACCGATGACCGACCGGACAACCGCGGGCTTCGGCATCGATGACATCTCCGTCGGCCCCTTCGCCCACGGTTTCGGCACCACCGACGACGGCCGCGCGTTCACCTTCCGGACCCACCGTGCCACCCTCACCGTGCAGATCTACCGCGCCGACCTGGGTGAGACTGTGCCCGGCGCCGACGATGTGGTCGCCACCGCGCAGGCGCAGGTCACCGATATCGACCTCGGTGACGAACGCAGCGTCACCGCGTTCGTGCGCGATCTGCTCCACCACGCGGTCCCGGTCCCGACCGCCGCGCCGAGGGACGCCATGACGGTCCGGAGCATCCTGGGCCGGATCAGTGCCGTGATTGATGGTATGTAGATGGTGATGTCTTCCACACTTTTCGCCAGGGCCGCTGCGGCCACCGCCTGCCTCACGGCCCTCGTCGCCCTCACCGCCTGCGGTGGTGGCACCGACGAGGCCTCGGTCGACGCCGCACGGTCATCGGCCCAAGCCTCCCTGTCCTCCTCCATCGCGGTGTCGTCGAGCAAGGCCAATGTGCCGCTGCCGACCGCCGTGGAACTCGACGCGCAGATCAAGCGCGCGCTCGACCCCAACCTGCCCGATGTCGAACGCACCGACCTGATCGAGGACGGCGCCGCGTTCAAGGACGCGATCCCCGACATGTACAAGGCGCTGCGCGACAACCCGCACGCCGTCTACGGCGTCGTCGACCCCGTCTTCGACAACCGTGACGGCACGCTGACCGCCACGATGCGCCTGGACAAGGACGGTTCGGGCACCAATATCCGCACCACCATCGTGCATTTCGTGCTGCTCGACGGGAAGTGGAAGATCTCGCGCACCGATCTGTGCGGCATCCTGCGCTCGGCGGACTATCGCACCGCCGCCTGCGGCTGACGATGCGGGAATCGCGTGCGATGCGGTGGGGCCGGTTCGTCCACCGCCACCGCTACCTCGTGCTCGGGATCTTCATCCTGACGGTGCTGATCTCGGGCTGGTTCGGCCGGGATATGGCGGGCCGCTACACCCAGGAGGGCTGGTTCGACGAGTCCAGCCAATCGGTGGCGGCCTCGAAACTGGCCGATGACACCTTCGGCCGCGACACCGACGGCGACCTGATCGTCATCTACACCGCCCCCGCGGGCGCCACCGTCGACGATCCCGCCGTGCGCGGCCCGGTGGTGGCCGCGCTCGCGGACCTGCGCGAGCGGTACGGCACGCACATCCACAAGATCGACAGCTACTGGGACAGCCCGTTCTCGGCGGACGCCTCCGATCCCAGCAAGCAGCACGCGTTCGCCAGCATCGGACTGGCCGGTGGTGGCGGAACGGCCACGGTCAACAACTATCTCGCCCTGAAACCGCATCTCGACGCCGGTGTGCCCGGTGGCGGGCCCGGCGGCACCACCGTGCAGCTGGCGGGATTGCAGCCGGTGGTCGAGGGCATCAACATCGGGATGCAGCACGACATCCGGCGCGCGGAGCTCATCGCGTTGCCGATCGTGGCGATCCTGCTGTACTTCGTGTTCGGCGGAGTCATCGGTGCGTTGCTGCCGGTGATGATCGGCGCGCTCACCGTCCTCGGCACCTCCGGCATCCTGCGGTTCCTCACCGCGCACATCGAGGTCAATGTGTTCGCCAGTGCGGTGATGACACTGGTCAGCCTCGGTTTGGCGATCGACTACGGACTGTTCACGGTGACCAGATTCCGGGAGGAACTCGCGGCGGGCCGCAGTGTGGAGGACGCGACGGCCCGCACCGTCGCGACGGCGGGCCGCACCGTGTTGTTCTCGGCGGCGATCATCGCGATCAGCCTCGGCGCGCTGTTCATCTTCCCCAACGGTGTGCTGCGCTCGGTGCCCTACGGCGGTATCTCCGCGGTGATGCTGGCCGCGCTGCTGTCGGTGACCGCGTTGCCCGCGGCGTTGAGCATCGCCGGGCACCGCATCGACTGGCTGGGCTGGAAGCGATTCTCGCGCAGCAAGACCGAGGCGGAGATCGACGCGGGATTCTTCTCCCGGCTGGCGCAGTGGGCGATGCGGCGGCCCTGGGCGGTCGTGATCCCGATCGTGCTCGGCCTGCTGGCCTTGAGTATTCCGTTGCGCCACATCGAGTTCGGCGGGATCAGCGAGAAGTATCTGGCGGCGGACAATCCGGCGCGCGTGGCGCAGGAGGATTTCGACCGGCTCTTCCCCGGCTTCCGCACCGAACCGGTGAAGCTGGTCGTGGTCGGCGCCTCACCCCAGCAGCTCAGCGACATCCGGTTCGAGGCCAATCAGATTCCGGGCCTGACCGGCCGGTTCGAGCCCGCGGCGCCGACCAAGGACGGGGTCAACGTCCTCTCGGCCGGACTCGGTGACAAACGCGACGCCGACCGGGTGATCGACACCCTGCGCGACCTGCCCGAACCACCGGGCGTCCAGATCATGGTCGCCGGTATTCCCGCACTGGAACGCGACAGCATCAACGGCCTGATCGACGGTCTCCCGCTGCTGTTGGCGATCCTGATCGCCGCGGCGCTGGCGATGATGGTGATCGCGTTCCGGTCGGTGATCCTGGCGGTGAAGGCCGTCGCGATGAGCGCGCTCAGTCTCGTCTCGACGCTGGGCGTGCTGACGTGGATCTTCGTGCAAGGACACGGTTCCGACGCCTTCCACTTCACGCCGGGACCGCTGATGTTCGCGGTGGTGGCGTTGATCGTCACCGTGATCTTCGGGTTGTCCACCGACTACGAGGTGTTCCTGCTGTCGCGGATCGCGGAGAAACGGGCTTCGGGCGCCGATGCCACCGAATCCATCCGCTACGGCGTGGCCCACACCGGTGGCGTGATCACCTCGGCGGCGGCGATCCTCATCGTCGTGACGGGCGCTTTCGGCTTCTCCGATCTGGTGCTGATGAAGTACATCGCCTACGGCATGATCGTCGCGCTCGTCATCGACGCGACGATCATCCGCATGGTGCTCACCCCCGCCTTGCTCAAGATCATCTGGCGGTGAGCGCGGGGCTCAGGTCGTCTTGATGATGCCGCCGTCGATCACCAGGTCGGCGCCGACGATATTGGCTGCCTTGCCGGAGGCGAGGAAGGTGATCAGGGCGGCGACTTCCTCGGCTTCGGTGATGCGGCGCGAGGCGATGTCGAACTGGTCGGGCAGGGCGTCGAGGAGTTGCTGGTGAGAGACGCCCTGCGCGGCGGCCAGTTGCGCGCCGATGCGATGCTCGTCGCGCCAGATCCTGGTGCCGACCGGGCCCGGTGAGACGGTGTTGACCCGGACGCCGCGCGGGCCGAATTCCTCGCTGAGTCGCTTGCCGAACGAGGTGAGCGCGGCCTTGGCCTCGCTGTAGCCGACCGGGCCGGACCCGGGGACGTGGGCGTTGATCGAGGAGACGTTGATGACGGTTCCGCGGCGGTCGAGCAGGCTCGGGAGGGCGGCGCGGGTGGTGCGGATCGCGCTGAACAGGTTGAGGTCGAGGTAGTGGCGCCACTGGTCGTCGGTGCTGTCGAGGAATCCGCTCAGAGTGAGCCATTCGGGGTCGCCACCGCCGACATTGTTGACCAGGATGTCGATCCCGCCGAGTTCCTCGAGGGCGGTGCCGATGACCGTGGTCGCGCCCTCGCTGGTGCTGAGATCGGCGGAAACGGTGGCGGCCGAGGCCTTCTCGAGTTCCGGGGTGATGGTGCGGGCGGCGCCGAGGACGCGGACGCCTGCCGCGGCGAAGGCTTCGGCGACGGCCAGACCGATGCCGCGGGAAGCGCCGGTGACGACAGCGGTCTTGCCGGTGAGTTCGAGATCCATGGAAGATCCTTTCTTGAACTGTAGGTCAAAAATAGGGGCATGCGAAAAGGCTGGGTGGTGGAGCGGGGAATCAGAGGACGGTCAGTGCGACGTCGACGAGGCGGTAGAGCTCGGGAGCGTCGTTGGTCTTGGCCATGATGCGCAGGCCGACGCTGGTCGTGAACAGGAGCGCGGCGACCGAGTGCGGGTCGATTGTCGCGTCGATGTCACCGTCGCGGCGGCCCTGATCGATGCGGGCGGCCAGGGCGGCGACGATGCGTTGTTCGATGTCGCGCAAGGTTTTCGTGATCGCGGGGTCCTGGCCGCCGAACTCGGCGGCGGTATTGGCCGCCAGGCAGCCGCGACGGATCGGGGTGGTGAAATCGAGGTCGATCGCGGCGCGCAGGTATTCGCGAAGGCAGTCGCGGGTGGTGCCCGGTCGGGACATGTAGTCCTCGGCCATGGCGACGCCCTGGTGTCCGTAGCGGTCGAGTGCCTGATCGAAGAGTGCGCGCTTGCTGCCGAACGTGTTGTACAGGCTGCCTTTTCCGATGCCGGTCGCGTCGGCGAGTTGCGCGGGGGAGGTGTTGGCGTAGCCGTGGGACCAGAACTGGTCGACCGCGCGGTCGATGACCGTGTCGGTGTCGAAGTTGCGGGGCCTGGCCATGATTCAACCGTAGGCGTTCTATACCGCTAGGTCAAGAACTGGGGTTGCCGTCAGCTGCGGCCGCGTTCGGGCAGGACCAGTTGCGCACCGGTGGTGGGGTGGTCGAAGACGTCGACCGGGTGGCGGTAGATCCTGGTGAGCAGGTCGTGAGTGAGAACCTCCCGTGGCGGACCGTCGGCGGCGACCCGGCCGCCGTCGAGCACGGTGACGCGATCGGCGTAGGCGGCGGCCACACCGAGGTCGTGCACGACGACCACCACGGCGGCACCGTCGGCGGCGCTGGCGGCGGCCAGGCGCAGCACCGCCTCCTGGTGGCCGATGTCGAGTGCGGCGGTCGGTTCGTCCAGCAGCAGGGTGGCGGTGTCCTGGGCGAGGACCCGGGCCAGGGCGACGCGGGCGCGTTCGCCGCCGGACAGCGACGGGAACACCCGGCCGGCGAGATGGGTGACGTCGGTGGCGGCCAGGGCGGCGGCGATGAGGTCGTCGTCGCGCGCGGCGGCGGGGGTGTGCAGCCAGGGCGCGCGGCCCATGGCGACGACTTCGCGGGCGGTGAACGGGAACCCGACCGCGTGCGATTGCGGCAGGACCGCGCGTCGGCGGGCCATGTCGGCGTGGGTCCACTGCGCGAGGGCATGACCTTCGAGCTGCACCGTGCCGGTGCTCGGCGCGAGTTCACCGGCGAGGGCGGCGAGCAGGCTCGACTTGCCCGCGCCGTTCGGACCGACCAGGGCGACGATCTCACCGGCCGCCACCTGGAAGTCGACGTCCTCGAGAACGGTCCGGGTACCGCGCTGGACGGTGAGATCCGTCGCGCGCAGGGTGACGGCGCCCGGTGCGGGCCGCACCGGGACATCGGGGGTCCGGGCGAACAGGCTGCGCAAGGTACGACTGCGCCGCGGGGCAGCCGCTGGTGTTTCGACGGCCGGATGGAGGTCGGTCATCCCCAGCCTCCCGCCCGCGCCCTGGTACGGCGCAGCAGCCAGAAGAAGAACGGGCCGCCGATCAGCGAGGTCAGCATGCCCAGCGGCAGGTCGGCGTTGTCGACCAGCGTGCGCGCCACGACGTCGGCGCCGAGCAACACCACCGAACCGACGATCGCGCTCAACGGGACGAGCACCCGATGCCCGGGACCGACGAGCATACGCACCACGTGCGGCACGATCAGCCCCACGAACAAGATGATGCCGCTGAACGCCACCCCGGCGGCGGTCAGCACGGCCACCACCACGATCACCTGCCTGCGCAGCCGTTCCACGTCGACACCGAGATGACGGGCAGCGGAGTCACCGAGCGCGAGCAGATCCAGCCGCGGCGCGATGAGAACGGCGGCCAGCACACCGACCGAGGCCAGCACGGCGACCACCGCCACCGACTGCCAGGTGGCGCCGTTGAGGCTGCCGAGCTGCCAGAACACGATCTGATCCCGGGCCGCGGGCGTGGCGACGAACAGCAGCAACGCGATCAGACCGCCGGCGAAGGCGTTGATGGCGATGCCGGTGAGGATCAACGTCACGACTTCGGTGCGCCCACCCGAGCGCGACAGCACGTAGACGAGCGCGGTGGTGAGCAGTCCCGCGGCGAACGCGGCCGCGGCCACCGACCAGGAGGCGACGAACGCGCCACCGACCACGATGACGGTGCCCGCGCCGACCGCCGCACCCGCCGACACGCCGATCACGCCGGGTTCGGCGAGCGGATTGGCGAACACACCCTGCAACAACGCACCCGCTGTCGCCAGCGAAGCCCCGACCAGGACGGCGAGCGCGACACGCGGGAATCGCACCTCCCACAGCGTCACCTCACCCGCCGGGTGCGCGGGCATCGGCCCGATATCGAGCCCGATCCGGTGCGCCACACTGCCCAGGACCTCGGCCGCGGTGGTCGGCACCTGACCGAGCACCGCCGACACCAGCGCCAGCACCACGAGGGCGATCAGCGCGACGGCGAACACGACGGTGACCCGGGTGGTCCGATGACGCGGGTGCGGCAGCGGGTCGGGAGTCGCGTCGTCGATCCGCGGCGCGTCCGCGGACTTCGTCAGGTCGGGGGCATCGCTCATGCCGGCTTGCCGTAGACGGCGTCGGACAGCGCGGTGATGACCCGGCCGGTGTTGGGGCCGAAGCTCAGCAGCACCGCGTCGGACATGTCGACGACCCGGCGATTGCGCCCGGCGGGGGTCTGTGCGATGCCGGGGATCTTCACGAGCCCGTCGATCCCGCCGACCGATTTCAGCCCGTCCGACATCACCAGCAGCACATCGGGCGCGGCGGCGATCATCGCCTCGCTGGTGATCGCGGTGAACGGTTCGCTCACCCCGGCGGCGGTGCCCGCGTCGACGCCGCCTATCGCGGTGATCAGTGAATCGGCGCCCGAACCCGGGCCCGCGATCATGGTGATCGCGGTGCTGCGCAGGTACAGGAACGCGATCTTCGGCTGCGGATCCCGCTTCGGCACGCGGGCGGCGGCGGTGGCGATCTCGTCGCGGGTGCGCTGCCCGAGCTGCGCGCCTGCCTCCGGGACGCCGAGCGCGGTGGCGACGGCCTCGATCTGTGGCACCACGCCGTCCATGGTGCGGTCCGGATCGAAGTAGACGACGTTGACGCCAGCCGCTCGCAGCTGATCGCGGACCGCGGGCGCGGCGCTGGTGGTGTCGGTCAGGAACACCGACGGGCGAAGGGCGAGGACGGCCTCGACGCTGAGAGCGCCGTTGCCGCCCGCCACATTCGGCACGTCGGCGACGGCGGGGAAGGAGGCCGAGGTGCTACGGCCGACGAGGTTCGCGCCGAGGCCGAGGGCGTACACGGTCTGGGCGAGGGTGCCGTAGCGGTCGACGGCGATGATCCGCGACGCGTCGGTGACGGTCACCTCGGTGCCGTCGAAGGAGCGTGCGGTAGCGGGCAGGCGTGGCGTCGGCGGTGCGCCGATCGGGACGGGGTCCAGGTCGGCCAGCTGTGCCGTCGCGGGCCCGCCGGAAGTGGCAGTCGATGCAGGATTGCTTCCGGTGCAGGCGACGGTGCCCGTCAGCACCGTCGCCGCGAGCATCGCCGTCAGCAGACCACGCAGTTTCATGCAGGTAAGGCTAGCCATCATTCGGAACGGGCGCTCACATCGTCGAGAGCTGCCGCGATCGCGCGCGGCAACTCGAGGGTTTCGGCGGCCAGCACTCCGGTGAGCTGGCCGATGTCACGGGCACCCACGATCATGCTCGCGATGCCGGGCCGGTCCCTGATCCAGGCCAGAGCCACCGCCAGCGGCGAGGTGCCCAGGCCGTCGGCCGCGGTGACCAGCGCGTCCACCACGCGGGTGGCGCGTTCGTCGTCGAGCCTGCGCCGGATCTCGGCGGCCGTCGCCTCGTCGGCGCCGCGCGAATCCGCGGGCACACCGTCGCGGTACTTGCCGGTGAGGATGCCGCCCGCCAGCGGCGCGGAAGCGACGATGCCTGCCCCGTGGTGGCGGGCGGCCGGGATCACATCGTTCTCGGTGCCGCGCGCGAGCAGCGAGTACGGGGTCTGCGCGGCCGCGATCGGCGCGATCGCGGCGAGGCTGGCCAGCTGCCAGGCCGCGAACCCGCGCACACCCGCGTACCGGGTGCGACCGGTGCGGACCGCGGTCTCCAAGGTCGCCGCGACCTCGTCGAGCGGGGTGTAGGGGTCCCAGGCGGCGATGCTCCAGATGTCGAGATGATCGGTGCCCAGTTCGAGCAGCGTGCGGTCCAGTTGCGCGAGCAGCGTGCGCCGCGACGCGTCGACCACCGGGCCGGTCGCCGCCGGAGCGGGCACGCTGCCACCGACCCCGGCGCCGGGCGCGTGCAGGACCACACCCGCGCTGCCACTGAGCACCAGATCGTCACGGGAGACCAGGTCGCCGAGCAGATCGGCGAGGATCCGCTGGGCCGCGCCGTCACCGTAGACGGGGGAGATGTCGACGAGCGTGCCACCGGCCTCGGTGAACGCCGCCAACTGCACCGATGCCTCGTCGGCGTCGGTATGGGTGCCCCAGGTATGGGTCGCCAAGCCGATCCGCGACACCCGAAGGCCGCTGCGTCCCACCGTTCGCTGTTCCATCACCGCGCCCGCGTTTTCGTCACGGCGCCCAGCCTAATGGGCGCACCGTGTGGACCCTCGCCGACGACCCGCGGCGGGGGCCGCGAGAACCGATCGCCCGGTGGGCGGGCGACGTCACCGCACCGCGACAGGTAGGGTCGCTGCGAGGTCGCGGCCCTTCCAGGCCGCTCGATGTAGCAAAAGCCCAGGAGGATGCGGTCTTTCGGGCGCGAGGTAGCAGGAGGCACGGTGGGCGAGTCGATGACCTGGTTTCAGGCATTGATACTCGGGCTCGTACAGGGACTGACGGAGTTCCTGCCGATCTCCTCCTCGGGGCATCTGCGCATCGTGTCGGAGGTGTTCTTCGGTAGCGACGCCGGCGCGTCGTTCACCGCCGTCACCCAGCTCGGCACCGAGGCCGCGGTGCTGGTGTATTTCGCCAAGGACATCCAGCGCATCGTCGTGGCGTGGTTCACCACGCTGGCGATGCGCTGGCGGGAACGCTCGCAGCAGGCGGTCGCCGTCGGCGACCGGGTCACCACGAAGCTGCCGGTGATGGACCGCAGCGCCCGCGAGGCCCACGAACGCGACACCCAGCGCGAGCTCGACTACCGCATCGGCTGGTACGTGATCATCGCCACCATCCCGATCGGCGTGCTCGGCTTCCTGTTCAAGGACGAGATCCGCACCGGCGCCCGCAACCTGTGGCTGGTGTCGTTCATGCTGGTCGCGTTCGCGCTCGTCATCGCCGCCGGTGAATATTTCGGCAGCAAGATCCGCCCGATCGAGCAGCTCACCACCCGCGACGGACTCATCATGGGCTTGGCGCAGTGCCTTGCCCTGATCCCCGGTGTCTCCCGCTCCGGCGCCACCTCCACCGCCGGCCTGTTCCTCGGCCTCGAGCGGGAGGCCGCGGTGCGGTTCTCGTTCCTGCTGGCCATTCCCGCGGTCACCGCATCGGGCCTGTTCAGCCTTCCCGACGCGTTCGAGCCCGCCGGTGAGGGACTCAATGCGAGCGGACCGCAGCTGCTGGTCGCCACGATCCTGGCGTTCGGTGTCGGATACGCCTCGGTCGCCTGGCTGCTCAAGTTCGTGGGCAAGCATTCGTTCTACTGGTTCGTCGGCTACCGGATCGTTCTCGGCCTCACGATGTTGGCCCTGCTCTCCGCAGGCGTCGTCTCCGCGACCTGAGTGCGGCGCGGACGGATGGTTAGGCTGGTCCCATGACGGTGATCCTGCTCCGGCACGGAGTGTCCACCTCCAACATCGGTTTCACCCTGGCCGGGCGCACCCCTGGTGTCGAGCTCACCGAGCGCGGTACCGAGCAGGCCGCCGCGGTCGCCGACCGGCTCGCGACCCTGCCGATCGAACACATCGCCAGCTCACCGCTGCTGCGCTGCCAGCGCACCGTCGCACCGCTGGCCGAGAAGCTCGGCCTCGAACCCGAGCACGACGAACGGCTCATCGAGGTCGACTACGGCGACTGGACCGGCCGCCCCCTGTCCGAACTGGTCAGCGAACCGCTGTGGAAGGTCGTGCAGCGGCACGCCTCCGGCGCGGTGTTCCCCGCGGGGGAAGGCCTGGCCCAGGTCCAGCAGCGTGCGGTCGCCGCGATCCGCGACACCGAACGCAAGCTGGCCGAGCAGGCGGGCCGTGACGTGCTGTGGGTGGCGTGCGCGCACGGCGACATCATCAAATCGATCCTGGCCGACGCGCTCGGCCTGCATCTGGACAGTTTCCAGCGGATCGCGGTCGAACCCGCCTCGATCAGCGTCGTCCGCTACAGCCCGACCGGGCCGTCGGTGTGGAAGTTCAACGACACCGGCGCCGACCTGTCCGCGCTCGCCGGCGCGGCGGCGCCCGCTCCCGGTGGCGAGGTGCCGACTGGCACGGGCGCGGATAATGGGAATGCGGGACACCGCGATTCTCCTTGACGGGAATGTGTTCGTGAGTGTCGATCAGGGTCACGTATCAGGAGGTGCATGTGTCACGCGCAATCCATGTATTCCGCACCCCCGATCGTTTCGTCGCCGGGACCGTCGGTGAACCAGGCGATCGTTCGTTCTACCTGCAGGCCGTACAGGAACCGCGCGTGGTCAGCGTGCTGCTGGAGAAGCAGCAGGTGAAGGTGCTCGCCGACCGGATGGGCCTGCTGCTCGACGAGGTGGCGCGCCGCTTCGGCGCCGAGGTGCCGCCCGAGGGCGAGGACGTCCGCGATGTCGCGCCGCTGGTGACGCCCATCGACACCGAATTCCGGGTCGGCACCATGGGTCTGGGCTGGGACGCCGACGCGGGCGCTGTCGTGGTGGAGCTGCTGGCGATCACCGAGACCGAGGTCGACGAATCGGTGGTGCTCGACGACACCGACGAAGGCCCCGACGCCGTGCGGGTGTTCCTCACCCCCATCCAGGCCCGCGAGTTCGCCCTGCGCTCGGCGCGGGTCATCGCCGCGGGCCGTCCGCCGTGCCCGCTGTGCGGCGAACCGCTGTCCTCGCGCGGGCACATGTGCGTGCGCACCAACGGTTACAAGCGCGGCGAGATCTTCGGCACGGCCGAGCTCGACGAGGAGTGATCCGGTGTCGGCACTCACCGAAGGCGAACTGGACATCGTCGGCCGGGTCGGCGTCGCCAGCAATCTGACGTTGGTCTGTGAGATCGCCGCACCCGAACCCGACGGCGCCCCGCTGCGGGTGGTGTACAAGCCGGTGCGCGGCGAACGGCCGCTGTGGGATTTCCCCGACGGCACCCTCGCCGGTCGCGAGGTGGCGTCATATCTGATCTCCGAACATCTCGGCTGGGGCGTCATCCCGGAGACGGTGTTGCGGGACGGGCCGTTCGGGTCCGGCATGGTGCAGCGCTGGGTGACCTCGGTCGACCACCACAGCGCGTCGAGCAGTCAGCGCCTCGACTTGGTCGACCTGTGCAGGCCTGGCACGGTGCCCGACGGTTTCTGCGAGGTCCTGCGCGCGCTCGACGGCGAGGGCAACGAGGTCTCGCTCGTCCACGCCGACGATCCACGCCTGCAACGGATGGCGGTCCTCGATCTGCTGCTCAACAACGCCGACCGCAAGGGCGGGCACGCGCTGGAAGGTGTCGACGGGCAGGTGTACGGCGTCGACCACGGCATCTGCCTGCACAGCGAACCGAAACTGCGCACGGTGCTGTGGGGTTGGGCCGGGCGGCCCGTCCACGAGTCACTGATCGCCGACATCGCCGCGTTCGCCGCGCAACTGCCCGGCACCGTGGCCGATTCGCTGGCCGTACACATCACCGATGCCGAGATCACCGCGCTGACCGAACGCACGAAGGCGCTGCTCGATCATCCGGTGATGCCGGTCCCGAATTCCGCGCGACCGATTCCCTGGCCCGCGTTCTGATTCCGACGACGATTCCAGCCCACCGATGCGCTGACGTCGGGTACTGTGAGGCTGCTTTTCCGGGTCGGGGCCGGTGCTAGTGTGCTCCAAGCACTTTCGTCATACAAGATCAGAGGAAATCTATGTCGTCGACCCGCTCGATCGTCACCAGCTCCGCCGCCGCGCTGCTGCTCACCGGTGCTGTCGCCGCTGTTGCCGCGCCCGCGCAGGCGTTCCCCAGCGGCTGGTGGTCCGAGAAGACCTTCGTCTGCACCGCCACCGACCGCAACACCGGTGCGCCGCTGCCCGAGGTCACCGTGCAGGCCGCCGATCAGGTCGGCGCCGCCTACTACGCGCTGCCGCAGTTCGGCCCGGAGGCCGACACCCTGAACGTGCAGTGCTACGCCCAGGCGTGATCATCCGGTGAGTTCGGTGTGGCCGCACCCGACGCGCGGCGGCACCGAAAACGTCACCGTCACTCCGGTGGCGGTGGC
>NZ_JBHXAY010000120.1:0-20014 GCF_042728775.1 Nocardia sp. NPDC060259 | reverse complement strand
ATCGGGCCCAAGGAGTTCCGCGGTGACCTGGCGCTGAGTCTCCACAACGCCGACGGCGCCGCCGTGCTCGGTATCTGCGTCGAGGTCCAGCTCTCGGAGAAGCCCCACAAACAGTGGAGCTGGCCGGTATACCTGACAACTCTGCGAGCCCGATTGCGTTGCCCGGTGGTGCTTCTGGTCGTCGTGCCGAACACCAGCGTGGCCACCTGGGCGGCCAAACCGATCGACATCGGCCACCCGGGATTCGCGCTGCGTCCACTCATCGTCGGACCGGACCGGATGCCGATCGTCACCGACCCACTGGAGGCCGCATCATCGCCGGAGCGAGCAGTCCTTTCGGCCATGGCACACGGCAACGGCCCCACGCCGAGGCGGTCTTCACCGCGCTCTTGGTAGGCCTGACGAAGACCGACGACGAACGAGCACGGATGTACCATGACCTGGTCGACGAGGTGTTGTCCGAGGCGGCCAGCCGACGGTTGGAGGAACTGATGACGATGACCTACGAATACCAGGGCCGAATCGCCCGCAAATATGTCGAAGAGGGGCGTGAAGAAGGCCGCGAGGAGGGCGTCGCGGCCAGCATCATCACCGTCCTCAGCGCGCGTCGAATCGCTGTCACGGAGGATCAGCGGGCCCGGATCGAGCAGTGCCGGGATCTGGCTCAGCTCGACAGCTGGCTGCGGCGCGCGATCGACGCTGCCACGACAGCAGATCTTTTCGACTGAATCCACGCGACACTGGCGCTGCCGGGTACGGCGGGATCGCGGGAGCGGGCGGCGCTGCGGGGCCGTCGTTGCGTGACGACCCCGCAGCGAGGGGTTCAGGCCGCGCGTGCGGTGCGCAGGCCCCAGGCGTCGGCCAGGAGGCGGTGGGATTCCAGGCGGTCGGCGTGGTTGTGGGTGATGGTGGTGATCAGGAGTTCGGTGGCGTCGGTGACCTTGACCAGGGCTTCCAGGCGTTCGGTGACCGTGTCGGGGGAGCCGGCTATCTGGGCGGCGAGGCGGTCCTCGACCAGGCGGAGCTGGTCGGGGGTGAGGGGGGAAGCGGTGGTGGGGTCGAGGTATTCGCCCGCGCCGGAACCGCTGCGGATGCTGTGGACCCAGTGACCGTAGGTGCTCGCGTGGTGGCGGGCGGTGGCGTCGTCGGCGGCCACCACGACATCGGCCGACACGATCACGTGCGGTTCGGCGAGGGTGGGCGAGGGCCGGAAGGCCGCCCGGTAGGCCTCGACCGCGTCCAGTGCGGTGCCGGGGGCGACGTGATAGGCCGCCGCGAACGGCAACCCGAGCCTGCCTGCCACTTCGGCGCTCTCACCGGCCGTGCTGCCGAACAACCACAGTTCGACATCGGCCCCCTCACCCGGAACCGCGTGCAACGCAACATCATCGGACGAGGTGTAGGTGCCGTCGAGCAGGGCGCGGACCTCGGCGATCTGATCGGGGAAGTCCAGCGCCTCGGCATGCGGCTGCTGGAGCGCTTCGAGCGAGGCGACGAATTTGGACCGGTCGGTGATCCCGCGCGGGTCGAACGGCGGCGGCACCACCACACCGTCGCGGATCCGGGTGCGCCCGGTGACCGTGTCCAGCACCGGATGCCCGCCCTTGGCGGTGGACGCCTCCGCCCCGAACTGGCTGCGCCGATGCCCCGACCGGCCGAGACCCAGATCGAGCCGCCCCGGGTGCAGCGCGTCGACGGTGCCGAACGCCTCGACGATCGAGGCCGAGGTGTGATGACCCACCTGCACCGCCCCGGTACCGACGCGGATACGGGAGGTAGCCGCCGCGACCAGGGCGAGCAGGGTCAGCGAGGACGAACTGGCCACCGACACGAAATGATGTTCGGCCAGCCAATACCGGTGGTAGCCCCACTGTTCGGCGTGCTGGGCGAGATCGATCGTGTTGCGCAATGCCTGCGCGGCAGTCGACCCTTCGCTGATCGGCGCGAGGTCGAGGATCGAGAGCGGAACGGTCATAGCGCCGGATCCTGTTCTCCCGCTTCGATCGCCACCCGCAGCCGGTTCTCGGCCGGTGCCACCGGGCAGGTCGCGTAATCGGTGAACGCGCACGGCAGGTTCACCGCCCGGTTGAAGTCCAGGGTCACGGTGCCGTCGGCCTCGACCGCGCCGATCGCGAGCGACCGCGCCGCCGGGTAGGTGGTGACCCCGCTGGTGGCATCGGTGAACAGCACCCGCAGATCCGCGGGCGTGCCGAAGGCGATCAGCGTCTCCACGGCGTCGCCGATCCGGAACTCGATGGTCCCCGCCGCGCTGTGGTGGTGTTCGAGCCCGTCCACGACCGCGCCGGTGGTGACCGTGCGGGCGGTGTCGAACGGGGTGAACCGGCCGGTGACGACCCATCGCGGGTCGGCCGGATAGGCGGGGACGCCGGTGAACCCGGCCAGGGTGGGCGCGGCCGGGTCGTGCACGCGCACCGCGAACTGCCCGGAGCGCCGGATCACCTCGAAGACCCGCTCCTCGTTGAACACGCTCAGCCCCGGCGCGCCCTCGGCGGGAGTCAGAATCCGCACGCCCGCGATCCGCTCGCCCTCGACGTCGAGCCGGTCGGCGGGCTGGGCGGTGATGAACACCTTCTCGTCGGTCACCCACCAGGTGCCGGGGACGCCGTCGAGGCGTTCCGGGCTGTCGGTGAGCCAGTGCAGGCCGGCGAGGCTGAGCCAGCCGAGGGGGTCGCGCAGGCCGTCCTCGCGGGCGTCGTGCCAGCGGTGCCAGTCGTCGCTGAACGTTGTTGCGGTGCTGGTGGTGTCGACGGTGATCGTCATGACGCGCGTGCTCCTTCGGCGATGGCGGGGTGATGGGGATGACGCAGACCGAGGTGGTCGCGCAGCGTGGTGCCGGTGTAGGCGGTGCGGAAACTGCCGCGTTCCTGCAGTGCCGGCACCACCGTGTCGACGAACTCGTCGAGCCCGGCGGGTGTGAGGTGCGGGACGAGGATGAACCCGTCGGCGGCGTCGGACTGCACGTAGTGGTCGATCTGCTCGGCGACCTGGACCGGGGTGCCGATGAACTGCTGGCGGGTGGTGACCTCGATGATCAATTCGCGGATGCTGAGCTTCCCGGCTTCGGCCTGCTCCCGCCACGCCTTCGCCACGGCCAGCGGATCTTTCGCGTGCCGCACCCGGCCCCGGGTGATCTCGGTGGTGGTGTCGGGTTCGATGTCGGGCAGCGGCCCGTCGGGGTCGTAGCCGGAAAGGTCACGGCCCCAGACCTGTTCGAGGAAGGCGATCGCGGTCTGCGGGCTCACCTGCTGGTACCGGATCTCCCTGGCCCGCTCGTGCGCGTCGGCTTCGGTGTCGCCGAGGACGAAGGTGGCGGCCGGGAAGACCAGCAGCTCGTCGTGCGCGCGACCGTATTTCGCGAGCCTGCCCTTGATGTCGGCGTAGAACTTCTGGCCCGCCTCGAGGGTGCCGTGCACGGTGAAGATCGCGTCGGCGGTCTTCGCGCCGAATTCGCGCCCCTCGTCGGAATCGCCCGCTTGCAGCAACACCGGGTGCCCCTGGGGACTCGGCGGCAGGACGAACGTGCCATCGATGTCGAATTGACCACTGCGGAAAGCGGTTCCGGGCACCTCTTCGGTGAAGATGCCGCGTTCCCGGTCGACGACGAGCGCGTCGGCGGGCCAGCTGTCCCACAGTGCCCTGGTCGCTTCGACCACCTCGGCCGCGCGCCGGTAGCGCTCGCTGTGCTCCAGATAGCCACCGCGCCGGAAGTTCTCGCCGGTGAACGCGTCGGAGGAGGTGACAACATTCCAAGCCGCGCGGCCGCCGGAGAGATGATCCAGCGAGGCGAACTGCTTGGCCAGCTCGAACGGTTCGTTGTAGGTGCTGTTGATGGTGCCCGCCAGCCCGAGCCGCTCGGTGACCGCGGCGACCGCGTTGAGCACGGTGAACGTGTCCGGCCTGCCCACCACGTCGAGATCGTGGATGCGTCCTCGGTGCTCGCGCAGCCGCAGCCCCTCGGCCAGGAAGAAGAAATCGAACAGGCCGCGTTCGGCGGTGCGGGCCAGGTGCTCGAACGAGGCGAAGTCGACCTGCGACTTCGACGCCGGGTCGGCCCAGACGGTCGTGTTGTTGACGCCGGGGAAGTGCGCGGCGAGATGGACTTGCTTGCGTGGCTTCGAGGTCACAGCGCGGCTCCTTGCGTGCTCGCGTAGCGGCTGGCGGGGCGGGGGAGACCGAGGCGGTCGCGGAGGGTGCCCGGTGCGGATTCGGCCGGGGGACGAGCGGTGAGTGCCGCGAGCGTGGCGTGCAGCGCGAGCGGTCGCAGGACCACACCGTCGGCGGCGTCGGTGTGGGCGGTCTCGTCGAGGAACTCGTCGAGCGCGGTGGGGGTGCCGACGTACCGCAGCGTGGTGCCGGGGTCCTGCGCGAACCACCTGTCGAGCTCGGCGACCTCGGCGTGCGCGTGATCGGCCGAATCGGCCAGGTGGACAGGAAGATCCAGTAGCACCTGCACCGTGTCGGGATCGCGGCCCGCCGTGGCGAGGGCGGCGCGCAGCGAGATTCGGCGTTCGGCGGCGGTGGCGAGGTCGGGGGCGGAGAACCGGATGAGGTCGGCGCGGCGCACCGCGACATCGGTGGACGCTGGATCGTCGGCGCGCACGGTCACGATCGGCTGACCCTGCGGCGAGCGCGGGGTGATCGACGGACCCTTCACCGAGAAGTTCTCGCCGGCGAAGTCGATGTAGTGCAGACGATCCCGGTCGATGAACCGGCCGGTGGGTACATCGCGGATCTCGGCGCCGTCCTCCCAGCTGTCCCACAGGCGAGTCACGACCTCGACCGCTTCGTCGGCCTCGTGCCACAGCGCCGCGTCGGATTGAACATCCTTGCGGCCGAACGCCTTGGCCTGCGCGGAGCCGAGGGACACCCCGGCTTCCCAGCCCGCGCGGCCCAGGCTCGCGAAATCGAGCGCGGCGATCGCCTTGGACACGTGGAACGGTTCGGTGTGGGTGACCGGTACCTGCGGAATCAGCCCGATCCGCCCGGTGAGCGGCGCGGTACGGGCCGCGATCGCGACCGCGTCGAGCCTGCCGCGGGTCACCGCCGTGCCGCCCTCCTGCAGACCGAACGAGTCGGGCAGGAACACCGCGTCGAACCCGAGTTGTTCAGCCCGCGCGACCACCTCGGTCCAGTACCGGGCGGTGAACAGATCCTCCGCCCGCGAATCCGCACGCCGCCAGGACGCGGGATGCGTTCCGGTGCCCGCTGTTTCGATGCCGAGGAACAGTGTGGCCTTGCTCATCGGATCAGGTCCTTTCCGTCGATGCGATCGATCCGGATGCCGGGATCGCCGCGAGCAGCTCCCTGGTGTAGGCGTGCCGCGGATCGGTGAACAGGGTTGCCGTCGGCCCGATTTCGACGATGCGGCCGTTGCGCATCACCGCCACCCGGTCGCTGATCTGGCGGACGACAGCAAGGTCGTGGGAGATGAACAGGTAGCCGAGGGCCAGGTCGCGTTGCAGGCCGTCGAGCAGATCGAGGATCTGCGCCTGCACCGAGGCGTCGAGCGCCGAGACCGGTTCGTCGAGCACCAGCAGATCGGGGCGCAGAGCCAGCGCGCGGGCGATCGCCACCCGCTGCCGCTGACCACCGGACAGTTCGGCGGGCTTGCGCGTGCTGAAGTCGGCGGGCAGCGCGACCTGGTCGAGCAGCTCGGTCACGCGGCGGTCCTGCTCGGCGCGCCGTCCGACACGGTAGGCGCGCAGCGGCTCGGCGATGATGTCGCCGATCTGCCAGCGCGGGTCCAGCGACGAGTACGGGTTCTGATACACCACCTGGAAGCGCCTGCGCAGTTCGCGCAGACGACGGCGGCGCGCGGTGGTGAGGTCGTGCCCGTCGAAAGTCACCGTGCCGCTGTCGGGTTCGGTCAGACGCAAGGCGATGCGCGCGGTGGTCGACTTGCCCGACCCGGACTCACCGACCAGGGCCAGGGTCTCCCCACGATCGAGGGTGAACTCGACATCGTCGACGGCGGTGACGTCGGCGGCGTGAAATCGCTTGTGCAGGGCGTGCACCGAGAGCAGCGGCGACTCGGCGCGGGCGCGGGGCGGACGGAACCCGGTGGGCGCGAGTGCGGGCGATGCCGCCAGCAGACGTCGCGTGTAGGGATGCGCCGGACGGGAGAGAACCTGGGCAGTCGGCCCGGATTCGACGACCTCACCCTGGGCGAGCACCACGAGTCGATCGGCCCGCTCGGCGGCCACGGCCAGATCGTGGGTGATCAGCAGCACCGCCGTGCCGCGTGCCGCGATCCGCTCGGCCAGCCGATCCAGCACCTGCCGTGCGACCGTCGCGTCGAGCGCGCTGGTCGGCTCGTCGGCGATGATCAGCTCCGGCCCGCAGGCCAGCGCGATCGCGATCAGCACCCGCTGACGCTGCCCGCCGGACAGCTCGTGCGGATACTGCCGCGCGCGGATCTCCGGCCGGTCCAGCCCGACCTCTTCGAGCAGGTCCAGTGCCTGCAACCGGGCGCCGCGCCGATCCGCCAGGCGATGCACCAGCAGCGCTTCCGCGACCTGATCGCCCACCCGCAGGACAGGATTCAGCGACAGGCCCGGATCCTGGGGGACGAAGCCGACTCGCGCGCCGCGTAGTTGACGCAGCGCCTTCTCGTCCGTCGGATCGACCGGCTCGCCGGCGAATTCGACACTGCCCGAGACGATTCGCGCGGAATCACCGAGCAAGCCGATCACCGCGTGCGCCAAGGTGGACTTCCCCGAGCCGGATTCGCCGACCAGCGCCACCACCTCGCCGCGCTCGACCTCGATCGAGGCGCCGCGCAGGGCGTCGACCGGCCCTGAGCTCGATCGGTAGGCGATGTGCAGGTCAGCCACGCGTAGCAGCGGCCCTGTCTGGTCACGACCACGCAGGACACCCGCCGATCGCTCCGTTGTCGCCGACGACTCGGACCTCGACCGGCTTGGCGAGACATTCGCGTGGTCGGTGGCCTGTTCGCCGCCGGGTCCGGTCGACGATTCGTTCGCACTCATCGCTTCTCCGCCTTCCCCGCGAAACGACCGAGACGCTGTGCCGACAGCACGACGGCGACGATGACCAGACCCGGCAGGGTGGTCAGCCACCACGCCGACGCCAGGAAATTGCGGCCCTCCGAGATCAGCGAACCCCACTCGGGGGTGGGCGGTTTGGTGCCGTAGCCGAGGAAGCTCAGCGAGGACACCGCCAGCACCGCCATCCCGAATTCCACGGCGGCCAGCGCCAGGACCGGCTGAAACGAGTTCGGCAGGATGTGCCGGGCGAGAACCGTGTACCAGCGCACCCCCGACGCGTGTGCCGCTTCGACATACGGCGCGTGCCGCACCCGCAGCACCTCCGAACGCATGACCCTGGCGAAGTTCGCGATCAGCGAGATGCCCACGGCGAGAGCGACATTGCGGGTGCCGAAGCCGAGCGCGGTCACCAGTGCCAGTGAGAGCAGCAGTGCTGGGATCGACAGCAGGACGTCGACCACCCGCATGATCGTGGTGTCGACGATGCCGCCCGCCGCGCCGGACAGCAGCCCGAGCAGCGAGCCGACCACCAGTGCGATGCCGACCGCTGTCAGTGTCGCGGTCAGTGAGAGACCGGCGCCGTGCACCACCCGCGTGTAGAGATCGCGGCCGAGATTGTCGGTGCCGAACCAGTGCGCCGCGCTGGGAGCCTGGAACTTCTCCGCGGGCACGCCGGTCAGCGGGTCGCCGGGGGCGAAGACCGACGGCGCTACCGCCCATCCGATCGCGACGGCGAGCACCACGACCGCGACCAGCAGGCCCAGATGGGCCCGAACCCACCGTGCGATCTCGGTGGCCCGGACAGTACTGTCGTCTGCCACTTCGGGTCTTTCGGCGACCGATCCACGGCGCACGAGGAGGTCAACCATGGTCGTTCCCTTCGGTATCGATGGTGGTCCCGGCGGCGTCCTGAGGCCGCATGACCTCAGGCACCGTGCACCGCCTTCGCGGCGACATCGGCCTTCGTGTCCGGGAGTTCGGTGCTGTCACCGGGCCTGGTGTTCGTCTTCGCGCGCTGCCACCTGCTACCGGTGATCCGTGGATCGAGCAGGGGATACAGCAGATCGACCGTCAGATTCACGACGACGAAGATCAGCGCCGACAGCAGCACCACGCCCTGCACGACGGGGATGTCCTGGTTGAGCACGGAGGTCTGGGTCAGCCTGCCGACACCGGCGCGGGCGAACACCGATTCCACCACCACCGACCCGGCCAGCACGGTGCCAACCAGCACACCGGCGATGGTGAACGCGGGCACGCTGGCCAGCCGGGCGACGTGGCGCCGCTGCACCCACCACCGCGAGGCGCCCTTGGCGAGCGCGACCTCGGTGAACGGCTGCCGCCAGGTCTGTTCCAGCCCGGCGGCGAGTACCTGGGCGATCACCGCACCGATCGGCAGTGCCAGGGTGAGCGCGGGCAGCAGGGTCCCGCGCAGTCCCGTCCCGCCGAAGGCCGGAAACCAGTGCAGCCGAAACGAGAACAGCTGCAACAGGATCAGACCGGTCCAGAACGTCGGCACCGAAACAGCCAGCGGTGGTAGGGCACTGAGCGTATTGCGCAGCCACGGCCGCCGCGTGTAGGTGGCGGCGAACGCCAGTGCGGTGCCGCCGATCGCGGCGAACACCAGGGCTAGCAGCGCCAATCCGAGAGTCGGGGGCAGGGCGTCGCCGAGCGCTTCGGTCACGGGCTGACCGGTGCTGATGGACCGCCCGAGGTCACCGCTGACCGCATTGCCGAGCGCGGTCACATACTGCTCCCACAGCGGCTTGTCCAAGCCGTAGCGGGCCTGCAGTTCCGCGATCGCCACCTTGTCGACGACGGTGCCGGGCCCACCGCCGTCGGCGGCCATCGACACCGGATCCGCAGGCAGCAGGTAGAGCACGACGAAGGAGATGGTGAACGCCGCCCACAACACCCAGATCGCCTGCAGTATCCGGGAACCCACGTATCGGCTCATGATCAGCGCCCGCTCAGCCAGGTGTCGAAGAACTGCAGCCGGGCCGAGGCCTCGAACTTCAGATCCTGGGTGGTCGCGGCCGCGCCGATCGCCTGGGACAGCTCGACGGTGGGGATGTAGAGGCCGTTGTCGAGGATCTGCTGCTGCGCGGTCTTGATCAGCGTCGCCCGTGCGGCCGGATCATTGGCGGCCAGCTGCTTGTCCAGGGTCTCGTCCAGCGCCGGGATCGGTCCGCGGGCATTGAGGTTGCGACCGGTGATCGAGAAGGACGTGCGCAGGATGTCGCCGTCGGCGCGGGTGGAATTGCCGTAGGTGGCGTCGTAGTCCTTGGAGTTCATCTTGGCGGTCCACTCCGGCAGCGACACCAGGTCGAGTGTCAGGTCGACGCCCACCTGGCGAAGCTGCTGCTGCACCAGCTCCAGGATCGCCTGGTTGCCCGCGAACACCTGGCTGAACGTCACCGAGAAGCTCAGGCGCTCACCGTTCTTCGTGCGGATGCCGTCGGCGCCGGAAACCCAGCCTGCCTGGTCGAGAATCGACTTCGCCTTGGCCGGGTCGTGGGGAAGTTGTGCCGAGAGATCCGCGTACGCGGGTGTCGCCGAGGCAAGCGTCGAGGTCGCGACCTTGAACTGCGGGCCGAGCACGGTGTCGACGAGCTGCTTGCGGTCCAGCGCCGGCAGCAGTGCCTGGCGCACCGCCGGATCGCGCAGCGGGCCACGAGTCACGTTGGGGTGCAGGCCGAACGGCGTGCCGGGGTTGGACGTGGACAGCACCTGGCCGCCGACGGCCTCGATCTGCGGTGCGTCCTGGGGCAGCGCGTCACTGATCGCGTCGAGCTGACCGGAGACGAGACTGCCGGTGCGCACCCCGGATTCGGGGACGACGGTGAACTCGATCCGGTCCAGGTACGCCTCGCCCTGATGCCCGAATACCGCCGATCCCCAGTGGTATCCGGCCCGCTTCGCCAGCGTCACCGAGACGTCCTGCTTGTAGCCGGCGTAGGTGAACGGCCCGCTGCCGATATTGTCGCCTGCGCACCTGGCCTCGGCCGGTTTGGCATTGGTCGCCTTGGCGAGTATTCCGAGCTGTGGTGTGGAGGAGGCCTGCAGGAACTGCGCGTTGGGCTGGCTGAATTCCACTCGGGCGGTGAGCTTGTCGACCGCGGTCGTGCCGACGTAGTTGGTGAGGTAGCTCGTGCCGAGCGGCGCCTTCGCGCCACCGAGTTTCACGATCGCGTCGAAGGTGTCGCGCACCGAGTCCGCGGTGACCGGCGTGCCGTCGCTGAAGGTGACGCCGTCGGCGAGCGTGAACGTGAACACCTTCGCGTCGGAGCTGACCTCCCAGCTGGTGGCCAGCCACGGCGTGATCGCGCCGGTCTTCGGGTCCTGATCGGTGAGCGAGTCGACGATCTGACGGGCGACGTAGATGGACTGGTTCGAGCCCGCCTGCGCCGGATCCGAGCACGACGGCGCCTGCGACAGGCCGTAGCGCAGCGTGCCGCCGGGCTGGGGCGGACCGGCCTGCCCACCCGAGCCTGCGCTGTCGCTACCGCACGCGACCACGGAGGTGGCGACGGCGAGAACGCCGGCGACAGCGGCGAGACGATGACGGGGACCGATCACGGGGTGCACTTTCTTCCTTCCATCGAACCCGGCGGAAGCACCCACACCCGGGGAACGGGCGGGTTGCTGCGACGTCGTCGAGCCGGGTCTCTCGGTCGCTCTGGATGGTTGTGACCGGCCGCAGGGGCCGGTACCGAATCAGCATGTGGCACTGGCGGGATCCTTCACAACGGTAAGGATCAGCGTGAGCGCAGAGCTTGGAACGCGGGGCGTACTCGGGCACACTGTGCGACGCGCCGACGGCTCGGTGCCATTCACCTGCGCGGATTACGCCCGGTACGGGAGTAGCGTCGGATGTCTTCGCGTCCATGAGGAGTGCGCCGTGACCGAGCCGCGTCGTTTCACCACACTGACCACGCTGGCGGCCTGTGCCGCCGCGCTGCTACTGGCCGCGCCTACCGCGGCGGCGGCGCCCGAGGTAACCAGGGATGCGCCGGCGGCGCAGACGGCGGCTCCGGGCGACCTGCTCGGCGCGTATCAGACCGTCGTCGACACCCTCGAAGCGCTCGGCGTCCAGCCGTTCCTGTATCCGACGGTCGCCGCGAACTGCGCCGGTGACGACCTCGGCCTGATCCCCGCCGTCGCGGGTGCGGTCCCTGGCCCGTGGCCGGCGAATACCGTCCAGGTCCCCGGCCTCGACCTCACCGCCGTGAAGTCCGGCCAGACGATGTTCACCTTCCTGCCCTACGGCCTGTCGCCGGACACGGCCACCACCAAGACCTCCGGCATGCAGGTGGCCTGGCTCAACATCAGCACCGGCCGCGGTGGTCTGGCCTCGATGGGCTCGATCACCGACATCGTCCGCGCGATGGTCCCGCCCGAGGTACCCGTCGAACTGCGCCCCCTCGCCGAAACCGCCATCCGCGACTTCCTGTTCACCGCCATCCCCGTCGGCGGAGTGCGGGCGGTCCCCGTCGACACCGGCCACGGCACCGTCCTGGCCGCCGTCTTCGGCACCACCGACAACGCGGGCCGCTCCTGCTTCTTCTTCCCGACCGTCGGGATCACCGAAGTCCCCTGATCGTCTCAGTCCGCCCGCGCCGCTCGACGTTCTCGGCATGGACCTCTCCGCTGCCGTCGCCTGGCGAGGTCATGGGGCATGGCGGGCGGCCAGTCCCGATGCCAGATGACGTGGCCGCTCTCGCTGCCCCCGACTACACGGCCATGCGCGACTCACTCGAAACCACCCACCGGGACTTACCAGCCGTGCACCGCCACGCCGCGTGCCCGCAGCGCACCGACCACACTGCGCCACTCCTCGTTGTCCTGTGCCTTGAAACCGTTGAAGATCACCAGCTCGGTCAGCGCGGGCAGAGCGGCGATGACACCGACGTCACGATTCTGGATGCCCGAATCCAGTCTGAGGCGCTGTAGCCTGGTCAACCCCGCAAGCGGGGCGAGACTGGTGGCTTCGACCATCGAGTTGAGATCGAGATCTTCGAGTGCCGCACAGTAGGCGATCCCGTCCAGGTTCGTGATCGAGAAATGCCTGCCGAAGTGCCACCACCCGGGGTAGAGCTGATAGACCTCACGATCGCCGTCCAGACACAGGTCAGTCTCGTCGAGCAGCGCGAGTCGAAGGTTGCGGTCAGCCAGTTCGATAATCGCCATCAGCGAAGCGTACGGGCCCCGGAGCCTCGACCAGCATGGTCCCAGATCTCAGCAGGCGACGGGCGCAGGCTCTCCGCGAACCCGTCCGTCGAGCCACTGCAGTACCGCGGGGGCGCCCGCGACAGCCGCGGACAAATGCTCGACCGAGGGCACCCACAGCGTCTGCAACCGTACCCCCGCCGCGCACCAGCGGCGGTTGGTGTTGTTGATGGCGTCGACCGGAATCAACGGGTCGGTCGGCGAATGCCATTCGAACATAGGTATTTCCGGTACCCCGGCGTAGAGCTCCAGACTGTTCTGCTCCACCACCGACCGGGCGTCGGGGCTGTCGAAGATCGAGGAGTTGGTGACGTACTCGCGAGCGCTGCCGTTGGCGCCCATGGCGAGGATGGTGTTGGTGCAGCTGTTGGCCATTGCGTCACGAAGTGCGAGGCCACGCGGATTGAGATACGCGCTGATGGGCACCTGGTCCGGATACTCCCGCTCCAGACCGATCGCCGTCGCCATGGCCAGCCCGAAGGCCGGGTGCGGGTCAAAGCCCAGAGCCTGCGCCATCGTCACCAGGTTCACCGGGACGCCACCGATGGCCGCGCCCGCGAGCTCGAGCTCCGGTGCGTACGACGGCTGCAGCGCTGCCGCCCATGCGGTGGCCATGCCGCCACCGGAGTAGCCGGTCATCACCACTGGGCTGTGCTGCACGGCGAGTACGGGCAGCCGTTTCGCCGCCCGGATGCCATCCAAGACGATCTGGCCACCCAAACGCGCGGCTCCCATGGCGAACTCAGGTCCGAGATGATCCGGCAGTGCGACACTCCAACCCTGCTGCAGCACGACGTTCAAGATCGGCGTCGTCGCCACCAGATTCAGGTCGCTGTTGTACAGCATGTGCGATACCCCGCAGCCGGTGCCGAGCGCATTGATGAAGTGCTGATACGACAGCAACGGCCCGTCGGGCCGATGGCCGGCGGGGGTCAGGATCGTGGTAGTCGCCGCGATCGGCGCACCGTGCGAATCGGTGGACCGGTACTTGACCAATGTGACGGTGGCGCCGGGGAAGAGGGGCAGCGGCGGCTGCGCCCGCATGTCGAGCACATCACCGGGGCGGTACCCCGCCAAATCCGCCGGGGCGGCGTAGAACGGGTCCGGATCGGAATGCGGGTACAACGGTTCCGCGGTTGCCGTCGTCGCGAGCAGCAGCGCGAGTGGGGCACCGCCGAATGCACCGAGGACGCGGGTCCAACCGCTGCCTCGGCTACCGAGGAACGCAAGAAACGGACGCTTCACGACCTTGACCTCCACTGGTTGTGCGGGGCAATTCGTCGACCAGCCAGGCGGTATTCAATCGCTACCGCCGGCAAACTACCAGCGACACGCCGAAACGGGGCCGAATGCGCGAAAATGACACTGCGCATGCGATGTGACAGCTCGGAAGTGGTCGACTGGGTCCAGTGTCAGGCTGCCCACTGGTCCACCACATCCGTGCTGACACGGAACCGTCAGGCGCGCCGCGCGGTCGTGGTTTGCGGGGCGACGAGGGGGCGTTGTTTCCAGTGCAGTCTGCCGGTGCGGTGGTGGTGGTGCGAGCGTGTCCACAGGATCAGGTAGTGGGCTACGCCCAGGGGGTGGGCCACCGCCGACGTGATGTCGGCGGGAGTGGGTGCGCGGCGGGTTTCGGTGCTGCGGGCGGCGAGTCGGCCCGCTACCGCGGTGAGGTAGCCCAGCAGGCCGGCGCGGCGGGTCCGGCCTCGACCGCAGAGGGCGGCGAGTGGGGGGATCCAATAGGCAAGGGCGGCAAGGGCTCCGATCGCGGCGCCCGCGTCGATCCGGCCGCCGTAGGCCGACCAGAGCCAGCGGGTGTAGCCGTCGGTGAGTTCGCCTGCGCCGGTGTACATCCGGGTGCTCGCTGCCGGACCGGCCGTCACCAGGGCGGTGCCGTGGCCCGCGCGGCGCAGAGCTCTGGCCAGGTCGAGGTCCTCGGTGGCGCTGGCGGCGACGGCGGCGTGACCGCCGCCCGCGCGATAGGCCTCGGCGTCGACGGCGAGGAACTGCCCGCACGCGACCGCGGTCGACGGGCGCAGGCTGTGGTTGGCCGGGCCGAGCGGCAGCGTCGAGGCCCACGACCAGGCGAGCAGCGGCTGGACCAGGCGCTCGGCGGTCGTCCCCGACTCCTGCACCGGCCAGGCCGACACCAGACCGGCTGCGCGCCTGCGCAATTCGGTGACGGCGGCGGCGACGGCGTGTGGGGCGAGGCGGACGTCGGCGTCGACGAAGACCAGGGCCGCCGCGTCGGTGCGGGCGGCGAGGCGGGCGCAGGCGGCGGCCTTGCCGGTCCAGCCGGGGGCCGGGTGGGCGGCCGAGCGGAGCACGCTGAAGCGGTCGTCGTCGCCGATCGCGGCGAGGGCGGCCTCGTAGGTGTTGTCGGTGGAGGCGTCGTCGAGAATGAGCACCCGCAGGCGCGGTACGCCGGTCTGGGCGCGCAGGTCGGCGATCAGGTCGGGCAGGCGGTCGGCTTCGTCGCGGGCGGGCACGCACACCGTCACGGGTTCGATCACGCCGGCGACCCGGCGCGGCAGGGTGCGCAACGTGACCAGGTTGTAGGCGGCGGTGGTCGCGCCCAGCGCGGCCAGACCGGTGCCTGCCCAGGTCAGGTAGCGGACCGCCGCGCCCATGTCAGCGGCCCAGCCTGCGGCTGGTGATCTCGCGCCACATCTCCTGTGGCGAGAAACCGCCGCGCGGCGCGTTCGGCGGGCCGGGATTGCGGTCGCGGAAGGCCAGGCCCGCGACGAGCGCGGCGACGGCGAGGGTGATGCCGCCGACGATGCCTGCCCAGCCCGCGAACGAGCGAGTGTTCGGGTCGGCGTACTTCACCTCGGCGCGCAGGGTCGAGACCTCACCGGCGGGCAGCTTCCACGACACGGTGCTGTCGCCCTCGCGGGTGCCGTTGGTCTTGGCGACGCGCGCCGGGAACGCGATGGAGAACTGCACGTCCGAGCCGTGCGGCGGCACCGACTCCAGGTCGACGCGGCCGGTGAGGCTCACCAGGTCGCCGTTGCGCTGGAACTCCAGGGTGAACATGCCCTGGGTCTGATCCGACAGGCCGCCGAGCTGGCCGACCTCGCCGAAGGACAGGTCGTCGAAGAACACCTGCGTGCCGACGTACCCGTCCTGGTCGTAGGTCTCGACGCGGACCTTGGCCGCCACCGAATCGGGCGCCTTCAGCTGCGGACCCTTGTCGTCGGGGCCGGTCGGCACGACGGCGGCGACGATCCGCCCCGACACCCGGTCGTTGGACGACACGCCCATCGACACCTGCACGCGCAGGCACCCGGCCAGCGCGGGCACCAGCAGTGCCAGCAGGACGGCGACGGCCGCGACGCGCCGCGCGGGCCCATGACGACGCGGCGAAGGAGTGGGCATGTCGGCGACGAGACTCGGCTGCACGGTTGACATCGTGCCAGGCCCGGGCCCGAGAACACACACGACGGGCCCACCAGGTCGCGCGGACCCGTGCCGAACAGGCATTTCGCCCATGATTCCGGGCCGTGGCGCCTCAGCTCGCGCGGTCCGCGGCACTTTCGCGCGATCGGGCACGCAGCAGGAGCGGTATGCCGAGCGACGCCAGGCCGAGGAAACCCCAGATCGCGGAGGCGGGCAGTCCGAGGAAGACCGCGTGCGCGAGCGTCGAGCCGAGCCAGGTCCACACGAACACGGCCACCGGGACCGCCACCGACGGGTCACGGGCAGGCGGCACCTGCCGGTCCAGCACGGTGAGCAGCAGCGCCATCAACGCGGCGACCAGCGCCCAGCCGAGGTAGTTGGTGTACGGGATCTGCGGGAGACCGGGCAGCCCCGCGTCGGTGACCCGCCAGGTCCACTGGCCGTCGGCCACCATCTGCGGATCCAGGAACAGATCCCAGCCGACCGCACCAACGACGAACAGCCCGGCGCGTCGCACGGCCGCCCCGAGGCTCGCGTCTCGGTGCACGATCAGACCCGCGACGATCCAGATCGGGTAGAGCCCGCCGGTCCAGGCCAGCGGGACGACCAGCGGAACCTCGGCGAGCGCGGGCCCGATCCGGTCGACGGCGTAGGCGTAGCCGCCGAACGGGAACCCGGTGGCCGTACCGATGGTCTCGGCGGTGAGCCCGAGCCCGGAGACGATGACGAAGAACCCGGTGGCCCAGCGCCATCCGCGGGTCGTCGCCGCGTGCAGGAGGGCGGTCGCCGCCGAGAGCACCACGACGACGATCGTGATCCGATCGCGGATCGTGCCCGCGCTCAACGGATAGGCGATCTGGACCAGTACCAGCAGAATCGCGGTGGCGGTCGGCAGCGCGCGCTGCGGATCGGCGCGCAGCCAACGACAGAACGCCTCGGCGCCGTAGCCGAACCGGTTCGCGAGTGGCCTCATCGTCTGTGCGGTAGCGAGAACCGGCGGGTCCGGCGATCGCCGAGAACAAGCCGCGCGGCGCTGCGTCCACTGGCACCGGACACTCCGCCGCCGGGATGGGTGGACGCGCCTGTCAGATACAGGCCGGGAGCACCCGGGACGCGCTGACCCGACAGCTCAGGCAGCGGCCGCCACAGCATCATCTGGTCGAGCGACATCTCCACATGCATGACATTGCCGCCGCGAAGTCCCATCTCGCGTTCGAGATCGACCGGGGTCTGCACGAACCGCTGCCGCACCGAGGACGCGAATCCCGGTGCGTACCGGTCGACCTCGGCGATGATCCGATCCGCCTCGTGCTCGGCGTGTGCTGCCCAGTCGCTGCCGTCGGCGAGCTCGTAGGGGTGCCACTGCGCCCACAGTGATAGCTGATGTTCGCCGGGCGGCGCGATGGTGGGGTCGAGTGCGCTGAAACTCATCGCCAGCACCACCGGCCGCGGCGGCAGCGAACCGGCCAGTGCCGCGCCGTGGGCCATACGCAGCTGATTCCGGTCCGAGACGAGGAATTGCAGGCCACGGGCGGATTCGGCGGGGGAGGCACCGGGGTATTCCGGTAGCCGGTCGGTGGCCAGACGCACCACCATGCCGATGCCGGGGCCGACCCGGATCCGGCGCTGCCAGTCGTCGAGGGTGCCGGCGTCGAAACCGCCCGCGCGCAGCAGATCCAGGGTGGCCAGGATGTGGGAGCCGGCGACCACGGTGTCGGCGTGCAGGTTTCGGCCGGATTCGGTGGTCACCTGCCAGCCGCCGCCGGTGCGGCGCAGCGCGGTGACGGCGTCACCGGTGTGCAGTTCACCGCCGTCGGAGCGCAGCCGGGCGATCAGGGCGGCGCACAGCGCCCCACTTCCCCCCACGGCACGGCCCGGCGGCAGGGTGTGCATGAGTGCGGCGAAACCGGCCATCGGCGCCGAGCCGGGTTCCGACATCGGTGGGCCCGACTGCGCGCCGAACCAGGCCAGCGACGCCTTGAGCCGTTCGTCGTCGAACCAGTAGTCCAGCAGCGCGTCACCGGACTGCAGGAACTCCCGCGACAGCGCGCTGCCGCCGTCGCGCGCGTCCAGCCCCCAGAACGAGCGCAGCAGCCTGCCCGGCGTCGGCGGACCACCGAAGGACCGCATCACCCGCGCGCTGCGCTCACCCCACACCGCGACGAATCGGCGATAGGCGTCGGCGTCGCGTGTACCGCAGGCCGCGGCGATCGAGGCGCAGGTCAGGTCGAGATCGCGATGGAAGACGATCGGCGGGCGGACGCCGTCGGACGGCGTGAAACCCCAGGGATCGCAGTCGATGTAGCGCAACCCGAATCGCTCGAGCTCGAGCTCCTCGATGATCCCGGTGTGCCGGATCATGATGTGCGCCGAGGACCCGCGATCCACCAGATGACCGGGGAACCGCTCGACCGTCGACACCGCGCCCCCGGGCACCTCGTCGCGCTCCAGCACCTGCACCCGCTGCCCGGCCCGCGCCAGATAGCAGGCGGCGACCAGCGCGTTGTGACCGGAACCGACGACGACCGTCGTTCCCGCCGACCTCACGCTCGGCTGCCGGACGCGGGCAGCGGCAGCCGCCGCCCCAGGATGGCGAACGGTCTGGTGTCGCCCGCGAACACGAAATCGCGGATCACATCGGTGAATCCGGCCCGCCGGTACAACCGCCACGCCCGGTTGGCCTCCTCGGGCACCTCCGGCGTCGACAGCAGCACGGCCGCCTCCGGCCGATCCGCCAGCAGGCGCTCGAGCAGCGTCGACCCGATCCCGCGACCCTGCGCGGTGGGGTGCACGTGCAGCTCGGTGAGCTCGAAATAGTCGGCGAGCAGGTCGCGGGCGGCCGCTTCCGGCCAGCCGCACCGGCGCATTCCGGTATGCACCTGCTGATGCCACCACTGGCGCGGTGCGCCGCTGTAGCCGTAGGCGATCGCGACGATCGGGGCGGTGCGCAGGTCGACCGAACCCGAGTCGTCGGGGAGCAGGGCGGCCACGGCGCGCCAACCCGCGCGGGTGGTGTGCTCGGTCCACATCGGCGCGCGGTGGTGTTCGGTGCCGCGGGGATAGTCCATCGCGGCGACATACACCGAGAGGGCGTCGTGCAGGCGCGACCGCAGGGCGGCGACGGTGAGGTCGACGACGACGGGTGCGGGGGTGTGATTGGGCTTGACGGCTGTCATGGCTCTCGTCGATGGCGCGCAGGCGCGGAAGTTGTCGGTGGGTGTCCCTATATTCAATCTCAATTCAAACGTTCGAATGCTTGTTCGATCTGTGCGAGGGGCGAAAGGGGCAGCAGATGGCTGGTCGCAACGATGGTCGGGAGCACGCGGGGCACGACGGTCGCGCGGGCGGTCTGCTACGTCAGGCCGACGCCTTGCTCACCGATTCGGCCTGGGAACACGAGCCGGGCGAGCGATTCCGCACCGCCTACCTGGCCGCCCTGCGTGGAGCGGGCGCCATGATCGCGCTCACCGGCGCCGACCGGGCGCCGCGGGCCAGGTCGCGCAGCGCGTGGGTATTGCTGAGACGCGCGACACCCGAGTTCGCGATGTGGGCGGATTACTTCGAGGCCCATTCGCAGCTGCGGGCCGATCTGGAGGCCGGATTGGACCGCGCGATCACCGACACCCGAGCCGACGAGTTCTGTTCACGGGTCGGCGCATTCCTCTACGACGTCGACGATGCGCTGGTCGCCGCGGCCAAGACACGCCCGCAGCCGAGTCGCGACCGGGACATGACTGCTTAGTTATCACCGAGTAGGTGGTACGGCTTCGATCGAACTCGTATCATGGGGAGCAGATAGCCGCCAAGGTCGGCTACCCGTCGCCTACCCGGAGGCGACCAGCCACGCCTAGTGCCGGGGGAGGTACCGTGCCACTCTCCGAGCACGAGCAGCGCATGCTCGAACAGATCGAGAGCGCTCTCTATGCTGAGGATCCGAAGTTCGCCTCGTCCGTCCGCGGCGGACGACTTCGCTCCACGTCGAGTCGACGCAGACTGCAAGCCGCGGCGTTGTTCGCCATCGGCCTGTTCCTGCTCGTCGCCGGCATCGCCGCCCCGTTCAAGCCGGGCGGTTTCCCGATCATCAGTCTCGTCGGCTTCATCGCCATGTTCGGTGCGGGCGTCCTGCTCATGATCGGCAACTCGCGCAGGTCCGCTCGTCCGGACTCGACCGAGACTCCCGCCGCGGGCAGTGGCCCGTCGGGTGGCTCGACCGGGCGCGGTAACCGCCCCCGCAAGTCGGGCGGCTTCTCCGAGCGGATGGAGGATCGGTTCCGCCGAAGGTTCGAGCAGGAGTAGCTCGGCTGTAGCCGGAGCGTAACGGCATCGAAGGCGGCGCCGCACCCGATGGGGTGCGGCGC